>CAZBZA010000898.1:0-1501 GCA_964495865.1 uncultured Lentimicrobiaceae bacterium | reverse complement strand
GTATCGTTGGCCATTTCTAGAGCCAGGTCATCGAGTGTAACTTTTGTTGTTGATTCCCCTACCCTGATAATAACCGGTATCGTTATTCCAAAGATCGGGATCAGCTGAACTGAAATTCCGACTGAATCTTTCCGGGTTTCTTCGTCGCCCAGGGCTTTTTCCATCGGAACAGCGCGGAAGTAAACATGCGAACGATATTCACCTGGTGTTAAAGTATTTGTTTTGGTAAGTTGCATTTTAACCACCTGAGCTTCATTAGGTGCAAGGGTAACTGAGCGGGGGAAAAACCGTATATTTTTATCAGCAAAATTCTGTCCCGGATCCGGTTCAGTTATCTCAACAAATGAGCCGTCCTCATTCATGCGATATTGAATGATGGAAACGTTATAACGGGCTGTGTCTTTACCAGTGTTAGCTAAATTTAGCTCCTGGGTTTTCACTAAGCCTTCAAATACTACACGTCGGGGTGTAATAAGCAAATTTCCCTGTGTAAATGCTTCCAGCGGCAATCCGCTCAGACAAAGCACAAAAAAAGCTGCAACTACAGCATTACGCATAACCTTACCGGCCGAAAATTGGTTCATCATCAGGACTCTGATTCTCATGGTTTTTTATTTTTTCAAAAATTTAAGGCTACTAACCCTAACTGATGCAAAGGTTAATGACTCTATGAGCCATTTGTAATAGGGAAAGCACGAATTAATTGCAAATTTACTAAAGAATTGTATGTTATCACAAAATTCCGAACGCTAAAACCTATAAAAACAGCTACATATGTCAAAATAAAACAGCTACAATCTTAACATTTTCTTAATTTACCTCAATTCAGCAATAGTAATTAATACAAACTGGTTATAAGTAACAGGTTATTCACAGAAACATACGGAGTGAAGGAAACAATTAGTCCCAGTTAAAAAAACAAAAACTTCCATTTCCCGGGATTAACCAAAAAAAGGAAGTCAAAATAAAAATGAGTTTCGGAAGTATTTTTTTGTCTGAATTCTCAAGAAACAGCTGTTAAACAAACGATTACAGTTTCACAACTATAGCCAGACAAGATTTTCAATAAATTTAGGGACTTTTGTGATTCAGGCTCTCAATGGTAGTGCCGCAAAATCTAAATATTTACAGAACGTCAACCCTCAGTTCTAGTTATATGAAAATGTAACGAAATATGTTCCGGTATAAATGCCTTTTGGATTGTCGTTTACGGATCCAACGATTAGTGTTGCACCGATTTTAACTTCCTGAGAACCACCATTTAGCATACCAATCCCGATTCCGGTCGCAGGAATTGATTCCCAATCAGTTACCATCATAACTTTTGAACCAGTGCTGTTTGTCAGTAAAGCTTCCCCGGCAGGCAGGGTAATGGAATACGTTGCCTGATCTTCGCCGGTTATAACAAAACTTCCGGCACTATGTCCGCCTCCGCTGAGTACAACACTACCGTTAACATAACGAACACCATCGGGGGATAAGCGTATTTCGCCTCCATTGG
>CAZBZA010000897.1:0-1503 GCA_964495865.1 uncultured Lentimicrobiaceae bacterium | reverse complement strand
AAATCCTTTTGGCCCATCTGCACCATAGCATCGCCAATAGAAGCATCGCCATGCGGATGGTATTTCATTGTATTACCAATAACATTGGCAACTTTGTTGTAACGGCCGTCCTCCAACTCCCACATACTATGAAGGATGCGACGCTGTACAGGTTTTAGCCCGTCGAGAACCTCGGGTACTGCACGCTCAAGAATTACGTAAGATGCGTAATCGAGAAACCAGTTCTGGTACATACCCGGAAGGTATGTGGTTTGGTGCAAACTGCCATTCCCTCCTGAATCCGAATCTCCGGGTAAAACTATACCGGAATCATCAGCAGAAATATCTCCTGCTGTGATCTCTTCTTCAAAAGTTCCTTCTGCCAATTTGTCGTTCTCGTCCATTTATTGCTTAAATTTTATGCTGAAATGCTTAAATCCTGTTAATTCCGTGCAAATTTACTCTTAGTAAGTAATTTATAAAATCAAACGGATCATTTTTTAAAGAATCTTATTAACAACACTTCTGCCAGCAGCATGAGCAGTGCAAACCATATAAAATATCGCCAGAGCTGAGTTCCGCTGCTTATTTGAGCTATCACTTCGTTAAGCGGTTTTTGCCCGGTTTTCATTACTGCAAACGTTTCGAGGCGGGCTTTGCCAAGCATTGTTTCGAGTTCACCGGCATCATTGCATTCCAGATCGCTTTCGCCACGGTTGTAATTGAAAGCCAGCGAAGTAATCATTTTCTTATCATTCTCCAACGAAAAATTACCCGCCTCAGGAATCTGGTTTCCGACAAAAATATTTACCATTTTACCGGCATTACTGATTTGAGGTATCATTTCGAAATCATTGCTCAAGGCTTTGATTTTAAAAACTTTATCATCAGAAGGAGCCGCTGATCCAACGCGTATCATTTTATTATCACCGATGAAGTTGTACAAACTGTGCGCCGGATGACTGATAAGCGCAATATTATATAAAACCGGCACAAACAATGCCTGCTGCGGGAAATTACTGAAAGCCGGATCAATAGGCACAGTGAACTGCAGCACCTGGCCCAGACCGCTGTTTGTGAGTGTAAGGAATTCGCGGCCGTTAAGCATTCCCATCAAAGGTATGGTAAGCATTGACGAAGAAAAAACAATTGGGAAATGCTTGTTTACAGCCGGAAGATCAGTATTTGTGGCAACCACCTGCCTGCCTTGCTGCTTTTCGAACACATCGCGAAAGAGATAACTTTCCTCACTGAGCCTTACAACGCTCGTATTTACCGTATCCAAAGCCTGGTAGGAAGGTGCTTTGAGCGACGACAAAAAACTATTGTACGAAACCAGGTCGGGATTTGCGAAAGGGAGTATGAGTATGCTTCCGCCATTGAAAGTGTATCGTTTTATTTCTTCAGCCAGACCGGTAGAAATTGAAGGTAATTCATTGAGAATGATCAGGTCGAACTGTGCCAGACGTCCGTAATCGATGGATTTTTCGTTCATATTCACCAGCTGCACGGATGAATCCTGGG
>CAZBZA010000896.1:0-1508 GCA_964495865.1 uncultured Lentimicrobiaceae bacterium | reverse complement strand
GGAAAAGGAATCAGTAAGGTTTTGGGAACTGACAAAGTAGAAGCAATTGAGCTTGAAGATGGTCAGAAAATGGAAATGGATGCCGTGGTATTGTCAATCGGTTATAAACCTAACAGCGGATTAGCTAAACAATCAGGTATTTATGTCGACGAAGATAATTTTATCGCAGTTGACGAATACATGCGAACCCACATAAAAGATGTGTTTGCCATTGGCGATTGCGCCCAAAAACGTGATTTTGTTACCCGCAGCCGGGTTTCGACCATGCTGGCATCAACAGCATGTGCCGAAGCACGTATTGCCGGTATGAATTTATTCGATCTGCAGGTGGTTAAAACGTTCAGCGGAACCATAGCCATATACTCTACCGCGGTTGGAAATACAGGATTTGGTACTGCCGGCATCACTGAGCAAAGAGCTGAACAGGAAGGGATTGCAACCATTACCGGAATGTTCGAAGGTGTAAACCGACATCCGGGAAATTTGCCTGATACCCACAAACAACTGGTAAAACTTATCGCAGCTAAAAACTCAGGTGTTATTATTGGCGGAGAAGTTATTGGCGGAATGGAAGCCGGCGAACTCACCAATGTGATTGGCCTGGCGTTGCAAAACCGCATGTCGGTAAACTCGTTTCTCACCATGCAGATAGGCACTCACCCTTGCCTAACCGCTTCGCCGGCAGCATATCCGCTGATAAAAGCCGCCGAAATTATTGCAATAAAAATGTTGCAGAATATGAAAGAACAATAGTAAATCAGTGCCTGCACAACCGCAATTAATCAGTGTCTGCACACCCGCAGGGTGTCTGAACACTGATTGAAAACTGAATCAATTAATAACCCTTAAATTTTAAATACAATGGAAAACAATTCAAATCAGGAAGTTTTTGCCATGCCACGCATTGGCGAAAACGCGCCTTCATTTAAGGCAGTAACAACACAAGGTCCTATCAACTTTCCGGCTGACTACAAAGACAGCTGGGTAATACTTTTCAGCCACCCAGCTGATTTTACGCCGGTTTGCACCTCCGAGTTCATGACGTTTGCAAGCATGGAAAGCCAGTTCAACAAAGCAAATTGTAAACTGGTTGGCTTGTCGGTTGATGGATTATACAGCCATATCGCATGGTTGCGTACAATCAAGGAAAAAATCGAGTACAAAGGCATGAAAAATGTTGAGGTTAATTTTCCTTTAATTGAGGATATTACCATGGATGTTGCCAAAAAGTACGGTATGATGATGCCGGGCGAAAGCAACACCAAAGCAGTAAGAGCTGTATTTTTTATTGATCCCAAAGGCGTTATCAGGGCAATTATTTATTACCCGCTGAGCCTGGGCCGCAATTTTGACGAACTGTACCGCGCATTGATTGCCATGCAGGCTGCCGATGCTTTCTCCATTGCTACCCCTGCCGACTGGCGTCCGGGCGATGAAGTAATTGTTCCCACAGCAGGTTCATGCGGCGTTGCAAAGGAACGTATGGAAAGCAAATCCGAAATGCATTG
>CAZBZA010000895.1:0-1512 GCA_964495865.1 uncultured Lentimicrobiaceae bacterium | reverse complement strand
CAATAACAATTATATCAGTGTGGTTCCGGTGCAGATCGACCTCACGGCCCATCATATGATTGATACTATAAAAAACTGGGATTTAGAAGCTTAAAATAACCTTTATGTCACTATCCAAATGGCTGATGAAGGACAGTTTATCCTTCGGAATCATGCTCGGGCTGCTTATTCCTGTTCCGGCAACATTGTTTTTTTCTGCAGTTTTGCGCCTGGTGCAGTACAATCTTCATTTCCTGAGCCGTGTGCGCGATGCCGACATTTTACTATTGGGAATAGCTGTGAACCTGGTTGTTATGCGGTTTTATTTTGTGAAATTCAAATTAGCCGACACGGGCAAAGGAATAATGCTTGTTAGTGTGCTTATGGTTATTTTGTTTTTCGTTTTTCTGAAAAACAGCAGTCAAACTTTTCCTTTCTGAATCCTGATCACCCGTCAACTATGAAGTACTACATTATTGCAGGAGAAGCATCAGGCGATTTGCACGCGTCGAAACTCATGAACGGGTTAAAAGCGCGTGATGCCAGTGCCGAATTCCGTTGCTGGGGCGGTTCGCAGATGGAAAATGCAGGAGGCACCATTGTAAAGCATTACCGCGACCTGGCTTTTATGGGATTTCAGGAGGTAGCGCTGAATATCCGGACGATATTGCATAATATCCGTTTCTGCAAGGACGACCTGTTAGCCTGGAATCCTGATGCCGTTATTCTTGTTGATTACCCGGGTTTTAATATGCGGATTGCTGAGTTTGCGAAAGCGAAAGGGTATAAAGTTTTTTACTACATCTCGCCGCAGGTATGGGCCTGGAAAAAACGGAGGGTACATAAAATCCATAAAAATACCGATCTGGCTTTTGTGGTTCTGCCTTTCGAAAAGGATTTTCATGCCGGTTATGGTTATCATGTAGAATATACCGGTCATCCGATGCCCGATTCTATGGACCTGGATGCGAAAATTGATGAAGCTGCATTCAGAAAAACACACGATCTGGGTGAAAAACCAATTATTGCACTTGTTCCGGGAAGCCGCAAACAGGAACTCAAAAGGATACTCCCGTTTATGCTCAAAATCACGGAACGGTTTGCGGATTATCAATTTGTAATTGCCGGAGTGCCAACGCTGAAAAAAGATTTTTATAAAAAACTGGTTAAAGATTTTCCGGTAAAAATTGTATTCGGGCAAACATACGATTTGCTTAAAATTTCGCGCGCAGCGGCTGTTAAATCAGGCACCGTAACACTCGAAACTGCCATGCTGGGTGTTCCTCAGGTGGTTTGCTACCGCATGAGTTTTATTTCGGCACTTATTGCATGGATGCTGGTAAATGTTAAATTTATTTCGCTGGTAAATTTAATCCTCGATCGCAAAGCAGTTGCTGAGCTGATACAATATAAATTTACAGCCGATACGCTTAGCCGCGAACTTGGCCCCTTATTGCCTGATGGCGAAGCACGTACACGAATGCTAAACGATTATAAGGAATTACTTAAACGGGTAGGTCCTCCGGGAGCATC
>CAZBZA010000894.1:0-1512 GCA_964495865.1 uncultured Lentimicrobiaceae bacterium | reverse complement strand
CCAGCGAGAAAGCTGCGGCACAAAACCTGGTTATTGATTTTCAAAAACACGACGCGCGGCAACTCCCTTTTAACCAGGAGTTTGATGCTGTAATTATGTTATGCGAAGGTGCTTTTCCTCTAATGGAAACCGATGAAATGAATTTTCAGATCCTTCAGAATGCAGCCAACGCTTTAAAACCTGAAGGGAAATTGATTTTTACGACTTTAAACGGTTTATTTCCACTGTTTCATTCTGTTAAGGATTTTCTTGACTCAGCAAAAGAAGAAGGAAACGCTTCAACGGATGCAATTTCTTTTGATCTGATGACTTTCCGCGAAAGCAGTATAACTTCTGTTGAGGACGATAACGGAATTAAAAAAGATTTACATTGTACTGAAAGGTATTATGTTCCGGCGGAAATTACCTGGCTGTTGAAAACTCTGAATTTCAAATTAATAGATATCTTTGGGGCAACTTTGGGCGCTTTTAGCCGCAATGATAAACTTACTACTGAGGATTTTGAAATGCTGGTTGTGGCTGTGAAATCGTAATCTGTTTTACTCCCGCGTCAGAGATTTCTTAACTTAAAAAAACAGCGAATAATTCCTGAAGAATTATTCGCTGTTTTATGCTTTTATGCCAAGAGCGTTAGCACGGTACTAATTCAGTCTTAGCTATATAAATATTATATTCCTGCTTTATTGTATTCATTAATTCTTTCACGGGAATGATTCTATCTGTCCGCCAAACATTACTTCCTGCAAAAGCATACCCTCTGCGGAAATTGCCACGCAAAGCCGAAGTAAGTGAAGCAATAATACAATAAGGTGCAGTATTAATATCACAGGTGCGGATACAATTTACCGGGCAGGTTTTAGGTTGGCGCTTTCCGGCCAGCACTTCATCAAGGAAAGGCGATTTAATCGCTCTGCCTGGCATACCTACCGGGCTTTTTATAATAGTTACATCTTCTTTGTTAGCATCCAGGTAGGCTTGCTTAAATTCCATTGAAGCATCACACTCATCCGTAGTTACAAAGCGGGTTCCCATTTGTACACCTGATGCGCCCAGTTTCATTATTTTGGCAATATCAGCACCTGAATAAATACCGCCGGCAGCTATTACAGGAATTTCTTTGCCACTTAGTACAGCAATTTCATTAACAACAGCAACAACTTCAGGTATCAACTTCTCAAGAGTAAAATTTTCATCAAAAATCTGCTCAAGTTTAAATCCAAGGTGTCCACCGGCTTTAGGTCCTTCAACAATCACAGCATCAGGAAGATAATTGTAATTAGCGAGCCATTTATTACAAATTAGAGCAGCTGCTCTAGCTGATGACACAATAGGAATCAACCTGGTTTTGCAACCGGGTGTAAGGTATTTGGGAAGGTCAAGCGGCAAGCCTGCACCTGAAATTACAATATCAACTTCTTCTTCAATAGAAGTGCGTACAAGGTCGTCGTAATTTGTGAGGGCAACCATTATGTTAACACCAATGAGCCCGGATGTTTTTTCTTTCGATTTCCT
>CAZBZA010000893.1:0-1512 GCA_964495865.1 uncultured Lentimicrobiaceae bacterium | reverse complement strand
TTGTCACCCCTCGCCTTGTCGCCCCTTCTAAATGTTAAATTCAATTAGTTAAGCTTACTCAAAAAACCCGCTCCGATTGATCACTGCCAATGATTTCAGCAACTATATTTTCCGCGAGTTCCCCTACTCCCCTACTCCCGGCCAACAAAACCTTATTAAAAGGCTTGCTGATTTTATTGTTTCCGACATGGGGCAATTTCCATTATTTCTGCTCGAAGGATATGCAGGAACCGGGAAAACCACCGTTGTTAGCACACTGGTAAAAGCATTGCCTAAAGCAGGCTACAGCGCTGTTCTGCTTGCCCCCACAGGAAGGGCGGCTAAAGTCCTTTCGCTGTATGCGCAAATGCCGGCCTTTACTATTCATAAGCGCTTATACCGACCGGCGATGGATGCTGACGGGCATGTACATTTTCAGGTGCAACAGAATAAAGCGGTGAGAACTCTTTTTATCGTAGATGAAGCTTCGATGATTCCTGACGACCGCCAATCGGGCGAAAACACGGCTTTTCAAACGCGTAACCTGCTCGAAGACCTGATAGGACATGTGTTTTCGGGACAGGACTGCAAAATGCTTTTCCTTGGCGATTCGTGCCAGCTGCCACCGGTAGGCTCCATTCAGAGCCCGGCGCTTGATACGGAACTGTTGCGCGAATCGTATTACCTCGACCTCGATAGCTTTATACTTTCAGATGTTGTAAGGCAGTCGCTCGAATCAGGAATTCTTTCGGTTGCAACCGGAATCAGGGCCAAAATTGTCATCAACGGATCAGGACTTCCTCTTCCTTTATTTGGTAAGGAAAACGCTTTCGCAGATGTGATAAGCATTACTGGTATAGATATGCCCGATGCTATGCAGCAGGCCTTTAGCGATTATGGCCGCGAAAACACAGTTGTAATCACGCGGTCGAACAAACGCGCCAATCTTTTTAACCAGGCTATCAGGGAGCGCATTCTTTTTCATGAAAATGAACTGGCTGCCGGCGATAACCTTATGGTGGTACGAAACAATTATTTCTGGCTGCCCGATGAGTCGAAAGCAGGATTTATTGCCAACGGCGATATCATTGAAGTTCAGAGCATCCGAAAAACGGAGGAGCTTTATGGCTTCAGGTTTGCAGAAGCTACTGTGCGAATGGTCGATTATCCTGAAGAACCTTCTTTTGATGTAAAACTCCTGCTCAACACAATCAATTCGGAAGGGCCTGCCTTGAATTACGAGGACAACCAAAAACTGTTTAATGAAGTAATGGCTGATTATATGGGCGAAAGCACCCGCCGAAAAAGGATGGCAGGCATCAGGAACAACCCTCATTTCAATGCATTACAGGTTAAACATGCCAGCGCCCTCACCTGCCATAAAACGCAAGGCGGACAGTGGGATGCGGTATTTATCGAAAAAGGCTATCTTAAAGATGAAATGATTGATACCGAATACCTCCGCTGGTTATATACCGCTGTAACCCGGGCCACAAAGAAACTTTTTCTTATTAACTTTGAAGAACGGTTTTT
>CAZBZA010000892.1:0-1516 GCA_964495865.1 uncultured Lentimicrobiaceae bacterium | reverse complement strand
GAAACCATGCGCCGGTTGAAAGAAGACGTACATTCGCCGGGTGAAGCAAGGGTAAACGGAATTGTGTATAATATTCCTGCCTTTTACACGGCCTTTAACATTAAACCAACTGATTCACGGTATATTGCACCGGAAAACAGGGCAGATATCTGGTAAAAGTATGAGGATGCCGGATGTCGGATGTGAGAACACCGGCATCCGGCAACTGATACAGGGAACAGCAAGCACTAAACGAAATAATTGATACTCACCAATGAAACGTAAATATCAAATCCTTATCCACCTTCTGTTCTGGATATATATTATCAACCAGGCATTGTTTCCGGTGTATCTGAACAAGATCGAAACCAAATACCTGATGGATAACATATATCTGAAGGATATATTTATAACGACATTGCTCAATATTTTTATTTTTTACACCATCTATTATATTATACCTAATTTCCTGAAATTCAAGCGAAAATGGTTTGTATTTCCACTGGTAATCTTTCTGGCTGCGGCTATGTCAGCAATCAGGTTGCCACTTGAAATTGCGTTTTGGAAATACCTCGTAAAACTACCTGCCAGTGAACTTCAGTTTCAGGTTGAGTGGATCTGGGCGACACTCAAATACACAGTAATTATCAGCATTTATGCCATGCTTATCCGTTTTAGCATCGACTGGTTCGATTCGCAGAAGTACAAGGATGAGTTAATCAAGGAAAGGCAGGCGGGAGAAATTGCCTTATTGCGGTCGCAGGTTAATCCACATTTTCTTTTTAATACTTTGAATAACATATACTCGCTGGTTTACAACAAATCGGAAGAAGCACCCGAAGCCGTAATGAAACTTTCGAGCATTATGCGCTATATGCTTTACGATTCAAATACCGATTTTGTTCCTATACATAAGGAAATAGAATACCTGAATAGTTTTATTGAATTGCAGCAACTTCGTATCACACAGAAAGGGTTTGTTGAAATAAAAGTATTAGGATCAATGGAGCACCGTACTATTGCGCCTATGCTGCTGATTCCGTTTGTGGAGAATGCTTTTAAACATGGTGATAAAAATCATGAACCAGGAATTACGATAATTTTAAATTTATTACCCGACAGGCTGATTTTTTCCGTCGAAAATTTTGTAAAAAACAACAGCCAGCCAGCTACTGAGGAAACCGGCGGTTTTGGCTTACAAAACATCAAACGCCGTCTTGGATTGTTATACCCTGATAAACATGAATTAAAAATACTTCTGACCGAAGAAATGCATAAAGTTGAACTAACTATACAGAACTAATATGAAAATAAATTGTATAGCCATCGATGATGAGCCTCTGGCCCTGGATATTATAAAGGCATATTGCCAGAAAGTTCCGTTTTTAAATCTGGCCGGAACATTCACAAATGCAATTGATACGCTCGAATACCTGCGGCATAATACAGTCGATCTGATGTTCCTCGATATTCAGATGGAGGAACTTACCGGCATACAATTGCTTAATTCACTAAAAAACAAACCTTTAGTTATTTT
>CAZBZA010000891.1:0-1523 GCA_964495865.1 uncultured Lentimicrobiaceae bacterium | reverse complement strand
GGGTGCAAAGGTAGTAATTTTTAGAATGTGGAAATGAGTTCGGTTCGAAGGGTTTAGCTTCGCTGAGCTCGCTACGCTCGGTTGAAGGGTTTAAAGAGTTTCTGGTTTTCGGATTTACAAGTGTGAGTGCGAAGGCTGGAGGCATGAGTGTCCCAGGTTCAAAGTTTACAGAATGGTAGATATAGGAGATAGTATCCTGGAATTTGGATATAGGTCCTTGGAATTTGGTCCTTGGAATTTGGATCTTGGAATTTGGCTCTTCGCCGAAGACTACCTCCTCTCAATCCTGACAGAAAAATTATCCAATTCAACAGTCTTTTTACCGGTATTCCAGGCATAAACTTTTAATTTCAAACCTGGCTCGCGAAGGATTTCATTGTCAATAACCGCATAATTTGTCACAAAATTAAAGGCTTGGCGGTCGTGAATAAAATCGCCTGATTCAACTGCTTTCCAGAGTAAGGATTCTCCCTCCTTTTCAACAGAAATTACATACGCTGCCTTGGCTCCGGATTCAGCTTTTGCCCAAACATTTGCCCGAATAACATATCCTTCCGGGTTTGCAGTAAGTGAATCCAGATTATATTCGAATGAAACGGAGTATGCTCCCGGCTGCAACAGAAAAGAAGCATTACGATCAGTTTTCGATATTTTTGATGTATCCGGTACTGACCAGTAAGCACTTTCATTTTCAATAGTGTTTTCACTCGTAAGAACGGTTGCAGGATGACTCGTATCAGAAATGCCGAAAAACGAGTGAACAGGATAATATTTCTCCGAAACACTTGTATTTCCTGATTGGTTTTGTGAAAATGAAAGTTCCTCCCAGCGGATAGTTATTTCATCCTTCATCACATGCCTGTCGGAGCAACGGAACATTATTTTGCTTACTCGCAGAGAACGTTTTCCATTTTCGGGATTGGTAATCAATGGATTGATCCACAGTCCATAGGCCGCATTTTTTGGAACTACACGATACATGCGGATGTCACCGTTTTCGAGCATATAATACACATAAGTAGCTTCATCCTTATAAACGAAACTTTTTATTTTACCCGTAAGGTTTCGCTGCATATCCACAGTTGCCCTTTGAATTCCGGCGCCGGAAGACGGAACATCTATCCACGTATTCCAGCTGGCTTTGGTTTGCTGAATAATTTTAACATTACTTTTTAATGCATTGGCCCGTTTTTTATAAACCAAAACCGGGAAAATACCTTTTTGCACAGCTGCAAGTTCATACCTGCTTAGCATCGCCAGTAAGGCATCCGGTTCGTCGTTCAGCAAATAGCGTCCATCAATACTTTCGAGGGTACCGCCGTGGATATCACGGGTGATTTTGCGAAGTTCCCAAAGGATAAAATCAGGTGCTTTTTCACTTTCCAGATGCTTTGCATTCAACTGATCGAGTTCACGGGTATATGCTGCATAGCTTTGAATTACAGGTCGTGGCTGCCATTTTAAATTATTTGCAGCTAAATATGAATAATCCCATGGATAAATGTCAACACTTGCATTTCCTA
>CAZBZA010000890.1:0-1525 GCA_964495865.1 uncultured Lentimicrobiaceae bacterium | reverse complement strand
TTATCCTGTGCATCCACGCTGGCTACTCTATCCCATGCACCACAACCACCTGTAGGGCAATGTACTTTGAGCGTAGCTATAATCTTATCGTAAGCACCAAGGAACGAAGGCAACTCTCCTGCAACAACCACGCTGCTAACTGAAGGATTTAACCAGATATTTTTAAACGCATCAACTGATACATCCGTGGCTGTGGGTACTATATTAATATTTACAACTTTTGAACCTACCGCGCCAAAATTGTTTGCCGACAATATTTCAATTGTATAGCTACCATAGGATGGTGGTGTCCACCAGGCAGTAAAATGCCCGTTCCAGAAATTCTGCGCTTCGATGGTTTGTCCGTTAATCCTGAACTGTACGTTTGCTACCTGGAATAATTCAGGGTAAGTAATGGTTGAAATAGCTGCAAGTTGTATCTGCGAAAGCGAAGGCACAGGAACATCGCCTGCCAGCGGATTCCGCGGATCGATAGTTGGCACATGCCAGTTGGGATTTAGAACTGCAAATTGCTGAACCACAGGATCAGCAGGATTATAAGTACTGTTTCCAGGCTGGGTTGCTTCAACGGCAACTATACCGGTATCGCCTGTGAGGGTTATCGTATTTCCAATTATGGTAGCAGGACCTGAAAGGATATTGAATATAACTTCCAATCCCGATGTTGATGTTGCTTCGATATCGAATGCAGGGGCTGTATTCAGCTTGTTGGGAATCTGAGGAAATGAAATTGCCTGGTAACTGGTGTCGAGTGTACCGTTAAAATTGGATGTAGGGCCAACCATGGCAAAATTCAGCAAATCGCCATCACGTGCGGGCGAATCTACTTTTGAGGTAAGTTTTGTAATGGAAGTATTATTACCTCCCGGCACTCCCTGGTTAAATTTGTAATACATCTGCAAACCGGTTTCGGTACCTGTAAGTTCATTTTGAACCATATCCTGAATTTCTGCCTGCGTAAGGGCTTTCGACCAGGCCGAAACCTCGTCGATACGTCCGCCCCAGTAAAAATTGAGTCCGCCGCCGGCGATACTCCGCCCGATAGCAAAAGGAATATCAGTGGCTGTAAAGTTGCCATTGGCAGCTTTCTGACCTTTCAGGTTTCCGTTTACATAAAGTTTAACGGCAGCGCCATCATAAACCCAGGCGAAATGCTGCCAAACCTGCGGAATAATAGTGTTGGCGGGTGCTACATATTCAAAAAGCACATTCGATGAATTCACAAACCGGCATTCAATTTTACCTTCTCCAAGCTGAATGAGGTAAAATCCCTGCGTGCCGCGGAAGCCCATAAGGCCTTGTCCGTATTCAAGCTGATCGTCGTAAAACCAGCCGGCAATGGTCATCCCCGGCGCGTTGGCAACATATTGCGAGCCATTTTCGACGAGCACATGATCGTCAACTTTGTCGAAATGCAGGTACTGATTACTTTGAGCTCTCAGTCCGAAAGATGCGGCAAGCATCAATAGCACCAGGATAAACCTGGATTTAAAGTAGAGTTTTTTCATTCGGTTAATTATTAATG
>CAZBZA010000889.1:0-1525 GCA_964495865.1 uncultured Lentimicrobiaceae bacterium | reverse complement strand
GTATCATCACCGTACCAGGTAACATGCCGGCCCGGGTTTACGATAACCGATGGAGATGCATTGTGCATTTCGCGCGCAGTTTCGCGAATAATATTCGGATCAATAGTTGTGATTCCATAAGCCCATTCAGGAGTAAAGGGTTTTACATGCTCTTTAAGCGCGTCAAAACCTTCGGTATAGCGTTCCACATACTCTTTATCGTACCATTCATTTTCGATAAGAACATGAATCCACGACAAAAGCAGAGCCATATCGGTGGCCGGTTTTATTGGCAACCAGTATTTTGATTTGCTGGCAGCTGTCGAAAAACGGGGGTCAACTGTAATTATAGTTGCGCCTTTATCGATGGCGTCGGACATTTCCTGAACCTGACCATTATGCATATTTTCACCCAGGTGCGAACCTATAAGTACCATACAGCGGGTGTCGCGGATGTCGATACGCTCGGGAGAATAAATGATATCGCCGAATGTAGAAAGGAAAGCAACTTCGCGCGGTCCGCGGCATTGTGCAAAGGATGGAGCAGCAATTGAGGCTGATCCATAGGCTTTAAGCATCTGTCCAAAATGAGCACCGCCGGAACCATGCGTGAATAATGCAACACATTCAGGTCCATGTTTTTGAGCGATTTCCTTCATTTTGTTGGCAATAAAATCAAGGGCCTCGTCCCAGCTTGCTTCGCGGAAAGTAGATTTACCATCTACCATTGTGCGGAGAAGGGGTGTTTTTAAGCGATCTTCATCGAGATACTGGCCAATACCTCCGGTTCCCCTTGGACAAAAACGGCCGTTGCAATGCTGATCGTCATCATTACCGGTAATTTTTTTTATTGTCCCCTCTTCATCTTTATAAACCCATCCGGCACATTGCCAGAAACATATTTCGCAATAGGTTGGCGTGCGGCTCAACTTTGAATCGGGTCCGGAACTCCCACTTTTGTTTCCAAATAAGGGAGAACCAAATAGAACCTCCGCAGATCCTGCAGTTACAGCAGTAGCACCCAGGCCTAAAGCCGAAATCTTAATAAAATCTCTCCTGGTTTTCATTGAAGTTACTCTTTTAACAATCAGATACTTATAGAAACCTATCAGTAATTTTCTATTGTTTATTGAATAACAAAAGTATAGTAAAGTTAAATACATACAAAAAATGCTAAATATATAACTATAAACACATAACCCTGATTACATGTTACTTATAACTTTTTTGAAAATAAATTCAAGTTACGCAAAACTGTTATTCACCTCATTTACTATAACTTAGCGACTTCTTTAGAATGTTTATAAATTTTAACCCCATTTTGCAATACGCTGATTATCATTACATTTCCTCAATTAATAAAAGGTCAGATAAAAAACTGCTTCAAATCATATAAATTTATGATGTGATCCGATTTGGGTTAATCTCTCCTGTCTCTATTATGACTTTCTAATGAAATGAAGACGACAAACAAAACACTGCGTGAAATAATTTTTGATTAAGCCGCTCATACACTTTTTGTCACTTGCTGAAAAATAACACACAA
>CAZBZA010000888.1:0-1526 GCA_964495865.1 uncultured Lentimicrobiaceae bacterium | reverse complement strand
CCGGGGAAAGCATTGTGATAACACCAGCTGCTATTGAATGAAACTATTATTTTATTTTTAATTTTACTTTGATGAGTACTATTAATGAATATTGGCAAAAAATCACTCATGTTTTTTCTTCCGAAAAACAGGGAGCATGGATTGATGATGCCTATTCCGATTTACTTAAACATAAAGAGGAGGATAAACTTCTGCCATTTAAAATACTAAGTATAGTTGAAAAAGGATTTGTTGTACGGGTCTCCGGCTTAAAGGCATTTGTTTCATTTTATCACATGCCATGGAACTATAATGATATAAACGCCTGGCATGTAATTTTCCCAACTATCGAAGGTCTTTGGTTTTTTGGCAAAGTACATGAAATGCAAAGGGACGGAAATAGTATTTTAATAATTATTAATGCAGGTTTCCCGCAATTCAGGCCATTTGAATTTGAAAAAGAGAAAGAATACTCTGCCATAATAACCGGGAAATCCACTTACGAAGTGAGAGTTGATATTGGACATCAGTTTAACTGGTTTTATGGGTCATTTCCCGGTAAAATTAAAGTGGATGAAATTGAGACTGAATATTTTGCAGCTATTCAACCCGGCGATGAAATATCGGTTTACCTGTATAACGATGTGAATTCTGCTTATAAAAACTGTACTCCGGAGTATAAAAACCTTTTCTGGCATAGTGAGGTTTGTAAGGAACTGATTGGCAAAGAAATTAATGTCGGGGCAATTCAAGACGAGTTAGGTGAGATTCGCTACGTTTACAACAGTTCGTTTAGTGTTCATTTACCTGTTTTAAAAAAATATTATAAAGGCTATAACCGCGATAAAGTGCGTGAAATTATTTCTTCAGTTCAACACGGTGCAATGATAAACTGTGTTGTAACAGAGGTTAATTGCCGAAAGAGGTATGTAACAGTAAGACTCATAATTCAGGATGAACTTATTGACGAACGCATTAAGAAGTCAAAAAAAAGCAAAAAATTTCCCTTAGAAGAAACTTGCAATCAGGTTGTTGATGGTTCTGTAGAACCGGCGCAAGACAGCAGTGCCCTTTTTCAGGAATACGCGTACAAAAATGAAATAGCGGAGTTGGTTGGATTGGAAGTAAGTGCAAAGGTGAATCGTAGCGGAATATATAAAAATGAAATACTCATCCGGAACAGGTATAGAGGTATATTAAAATTCAACCACCAGCTATATCGGAATAACTACCGCGAAGTAAGAAAGCATTTTGATAAACTTCCTGATAACTACGAAATTCATTGCAGGGTAATTGGCATTAAAGAGGATACTCAGTTGTTGATATGTGTCTGGCTTGGAAACCATACGGTTAATGTTGAAAACCGTAATCTGATTGGAAATTTATTGAATAAGGATTTAATACAACGTTTAGAAGATTTCCAGGAAACAAAAGCATCGATCTAGTGAAAACTTTTACAACAATAAAGGCTTCATGCATATTTCCCGCAACAGCACCCCGCTCCCGCGCGAACTATCTCACCGAAGGTAATCCTTTCGCGTGGTGTC
>CAZBZA010000887.1:0-1529 GCA_964495865.1 uncultured Lentimicrobiaceae bacterium | reverse complement strand
ATGTACGAGGATTTATTTCTCGATAAGAGCGAAATCATTTTCGGAGTGGATCATATCCCTGAATTCCTGTCGTACCGCAATATGCACGACGACCGGATCATCAATGATATAACGTATGCGATGCAGGGCAACAAACCGCTGTTTGCTGCTGAATTCCAGAGTGGTTCACGCGAATATCACGTGGTTACCAATCCACGTGAAATGGAGCTTTTCTACAAAGCAAGCGTTGCCAACGGCCTCACCGGCTGGAACTATTATATGTTTTCGCAGGGACGAAATACCAGACACACAGGTTATTCAGGATCAACCTTTTACTGGTTTAATCCGCTTACTCCGGAAGGAGAACGCACAAGCGCATTCCCGTTGGTGCAACGCATGAACAAAATTATTAAAACTTCCGAAAATCTTATCGTTGATTCAAAACGCAAGGCAGAAGTTTGTGTTCTTTTCTATCCGCCTTATTACGCATCGGAACTGGAACGACCGGTCGACGGGGCTTGTGAACTTTTATTCACAGCATCAGCCATCCGCAGACCTGCTTATTTCGATGGCTTATTGAAAGTACTGCAGATCCTCAATATTGATTACGATATGATGGATCTTACAAAAGCATCTGCTCAATCAATGAAAAGCTACAAGCAGGTTTGGGCTTTCAGCACAGATGAAATGAATGCTGCAGATCAGCAAACCATTGTTGATTATACCAAATCAGGCGGTAACCTGGTAATTTTCCCTTACCTGCCCGATCGTGAAATGTCGCAGAAACCTTGCACCATTATTCGCGATGCGCTGAATATTTATCCTTCAGGAAAGGAAATTATTGATTCTCCATTGATTGATATATATGACATGCAGGATATTAAGTGTGCTAATCCTCTCATCGTTTTTTCGGAAGAATCTCTGGCCGGTGCAGAAATTATTGCCCGGACTTTACGCGGTACTGCCTGCGGGTTTACCAAAGAGCTTGGAAGCGGATCGTTAACTCATCTTGGAACCTGGATCGGTTTCGACACCGAAGGACAGAAACCTGTGTATGAAGCACTTCTGAATACTTCAGATGCTAAACTTCGGCAGGCTTCAACCAGCAATGAAAATATTGCCGTGCGCGAACGATTTACAAGTGATAATGCTGCAGTTCTTTTCGTAGCCAATTATTACAACGAAGAACAAACAGGCAAAGTAACTTACACGCATCCCGAAAACGGGGAAACCATAACCATTCCTTATGCGCATGGCGAAATGCTGTGGCCGGCTTTGTATGGCATACTAAGCCCGGTTTGCCTGAAAATTTCTGACAGATTAAAGATACTTCACAGCACTTCAGATGTTCTGGGTATTACGCAAACTGATGATCAGCTGGAAATTTCTCTTTATGGTGATCGTGACCTGGAAGGTGAAATAGTTTTTGAAGGACCGGGAGTAAATCAATTCATTTCGGCAACTTTGGACGGTGATGATGTTAGAATTCTGCGGGACGAAAAACGGATTGCGTTTATTTACAGTCACAAACACAAGAGTGAGATGATTCT
>CAZBZA010000886.1:0-1531 GCA_964495865.1 uncultured Lentimicrobiaceae bacterium | reverse complement strand
TTCTTTCATTTATTGTTAATTGATATTCAGCATGTAGAAACAACATCGGGAAGTATTGCCTGCTAAAAAGAGTATACATTGAACGAATCAGCACGTTAACAAAACCTGAATATTCCGTTGCGTAAACTTTGTGAGTCATACAAGCCAAACCTTAAAGATTGAGGTGCGTTTAACACAAATAAGTGCTATATTTGCAATAAAATTTGCATTATAAGTAGTTATACATGGAAAGAGCGATTCAATCACAATTAGTAGCCTGGAAGAACAGGTCGTCAAAACTTCCTTTAATTATCCGGGGTGCGCGGCAGGTTGGGAAAACGTATATGATGAAATGGTTGGGCGAAAATCACTTTCCTAAATGGGTATATTTTAATTTTGACGAACGCCCTGAGATCAAACAGTTTTTTGAGAATAATAAAGACGTAAATCGAATCCTTGGTTCACTTTCTTTAATCAGCGGGGTTCAGATTGATGAAAACACGCTTATTGTTTTCGATGAGATTCAGGAATGCCCGGATGCATTGAATGCACTGAAATATTTTGCGGAAAGTGAAAAGCAAATCCCCATCATTTGTGCGGGTTCGTTATTAGGAATTTTATTGCATCCGGGGTATTCGTTCCCTGTAGGGAAAGTGGAATTTATCTCTATGTATCCAATGACGTTCAGAGAGGTTCTACCCTATTGGGACAAACAAGCGGCTGATTTTTTGGAACAATTAAACGGGATCGAAGAAATACCAGTATATTTTTTTGATCCCCTGAAGGATTATTTTAAGAAGTATCTTATTACAGGCGGACTTCCTGCAGTTGTTAATGAATTAAATCAGACTCAAAGTTTTGAACGCTGCGACAGTGTACTGGAAAATTTACTTTTATCGTATAGGGGCGATTTTGCTAAATATCCGCTTATGAAGGATACTGCTAAAATCGGACTTGTTTTTAATTCACTTCCAGCTCAGTTAGCCAGAGAAAACAAAAAGTTCGTTTATCAGCTTATCAGGTCGGGAGCGCGCGCGAAGGAATACGAAGACGCCATTCAGTGGCTGCTAAATTGCGGATTGGTTTATCAGATCAAATTGTGCACAAAACCAGGTATTCCTCTTTCGGCTTACGATGATTTTAATGCGTTTAAATTGTATTGCATGGATGTTGGTTTGTTGCGTCGTATGTCGCGCTTATCTTCAATGGCTTACACCGAAGGAAACAGACTTTTCACCGAATTTAAAGGCGCAATAATTGAAAATTACATTCTGCAAAGCATCATCCCACAATTTGAAGATGCACCCCGTTACTGGACATCCGGAAATGAGGCGGAAGTTGACTTTATTGTTCAATCCGGCAACGAAATTATCCCGATTGAAGTGAAGAGTGAAGATAATATTAAGAGTCGGAGCTTAACACTTTTTCACCAAAAATTTCAACCCCGGTTGAGAATTCGCTACTCGCTTAAAAACCTGCAATACCGGGATGGTATTTTGAGTATTCCACTGTTCCTGTCCGATTACACCAACGAATTGATTCAAAGGGTGAA
>CAZBZA010000885.1:0-1532 GCA_964495865.1 uncultured Lentimicrobiaceae bacterium | reverse complement strand
CCTTCCACTTGCTTTTCTTTAATCATATTTTCCCACAGGTTTTTCCTGCAACTGATTCCAAAATAGAGGAATACAACATCTTGCCCTGCATAATCCTGCTTGAGTTTTGTTGCTGGTTCAAACTCAGCCCGGCAAGGCGAACACCAATCGGCCCAAAAATCGATATACACTACCTTGCCTTCGAACCTTTTTAAAATTTCGCTAAAGAAAGCATCAGAATTTTTATCACTGGCAATTGAATCAATAAAATGGGTGCCGGCGGCATACTCGTCATATTTGTGCTTAATTTCTTCTTTTACTTTCCTGGTTTCGAGCAGGTAATTAATTAGTAAGGGGTTGGTAATATTTTGTTTTGCCCACTCAATAACAATAGGATCAAAGCCGCCTGAATGCTGCAACAGCAACATATGATATGCAGCATATATTTGACCAGTTAAGTCAGAGTTAAACTTGTGCATCACAAAGTCAAACTCTTTAACCCATAATTCTGCAAAATTCCTCGTCGGAGCCAGTCCTTCATATTTATTCGCTATGCTCATCATTGTATTATAAAAATTGTTGTTTCTCTGGATAAGAAGAGAATCGTTATCTCGATCAGTTAATTCATCCCTATCCATAAATTCCGGCCAGGTGTAAACGGAATAAAAGTTATTCCAATCTGAAATGATTTTTAAATCATCCGGATCAGTAACAAACTTTGCATAATAATTCATATTTTCGATATACCTATCTACATACATTCCTCCTACTATTTGCACACGAAAATAAAAGCCCAGGTAATTGATATAATACTTATACTCTGAAGTAAGAATATTTAGTTCAGATGATGATTCTATAGCAGGTAGCCTGTCAATATATTTCTGACTCAACTGAAAACTTGCAGGATTTTTAAAGGGATATTCCAATAAATCCTCTAAATTTTGAAACAAAGCTGTTTTACTCATAACCTGCCGGGCTTTAGCACTGCAATTCATAGCATTTTCCAGTGAATCCAATCCGTAAATTTCTTTTTCGTAGACTTGCTTTCGCCAGGATTGATATTTTAGTTGTTGCATAACTTCTCGGCTGGTGAGTCTTTCTTGTACAGGAATAACACTAAAATAAAAATATTTTTGGAGTAAGATGAGTTCTTCTGAAAGCAAGCCGTTTTTCCCCATATAATGGTTAATATGCCAGTCATTTAAAACTTTCCATTTTCTATCATCAACTGTAACATCCCTTAGCAATTTATTGAAACAAATCATCAGAGTTTCGCCAGGTTTAGCAAAACAAGTAGTTTGCGTACTTCCATCAATATGCAACCATATATTTTGCGGATTAAACATCCTGAATTTGAGCGAGAATCGTCCATCAGGCTGAATTTGAAACACGGTTTTAGAATTATCCTCCGCACCTGAGAAAAAAGAAGAATATACAACATTACCCGTTTTCGAAAATATTTCCGGATCGTAATCTTCAATAAACCCAATGATTGTTGCCGTATCATCAACCAATATCGGTTCTTTAAATTCCAGTGTATCATAGTTTCTGAA
>CAZBZA010000884.1:0-1540 GCA_964495865.1 uncultured Lentimicrobiaceae bacterium | reverse complement strand
GGAATAAACTGGATAAGGAAATTCTCAATTTGATTGGTAATTCCAGCGTTGATGTTTATCCATGGGATTATTCGTACATTGCTGCAAACAATTTAAAGTGGCAGCCCCGACCGGTGATACAGAGTTATGCAGCATACACCCGCGAGCTTGACCAGTTGAATGCCCGGCATTTCGAAAGCGCAAAAGCACCGGATTTTATCCTTTGGGAACTTCGTAAAATTACCCGCGATATTCATGGCGGTACCCTCGAAAGTATTGATGGACGCTATTTGCTCAACGATGAACCTGATGCAATTCTTGAAATGCTTGGCAGGTACGAACTTGCTGCTGTGCAAAAAGGCATCTTTCCGGTTATGTTGTATAAAAAGCGAGCTAATGAGCTGAAAATTAACATTAAAACTATTCAGCAAACAAAAGCCGGTTGGAATACCTGGATTGATGTCCCCATCGATAACGGAACCGGAATTCTGAGAGCATCAGTGGATATGCAGCGCAACCTTGTGGGAAAAATTAAAAGTTTCGTTTATAAGGATGAGGCAACTTTTGTGTATTACATGCTCGAAAACGGCGATATCCGGATGTATCGAATTGTCCCTAAAAATGCGGCCTATGGACTGTGGATCAATCCATTGATTACCAATCCCGAAAATGGAAAACGTTCTCTGCGAGTAAGCAAAATAATGTTCCGTTGCTCCGACAGGCATGTGATGAAGGATGAAATAACTATCCGCTGGGAGGAACTTTCATTTTCACAAAACCAATCAGGAAATACAAGTGTTTCGGAGAAATATTATCCTGTTCACTCGTTTTTCGGCATTTCTGATACGAGTCATCCTGCAACCGTTCTTACGAGTGAAAACACTATTGAAAATGAAAGTGCTTACTGGTCAGTACCGGATACATCAAAAATATCGAAAACTGATCGTAATGCTTCTTTTCTGTTGCAGCCGGGAGCATACTCCGTTTCATTCGAATATAATCTGGATTCACTTACTGCAAACCCGGAAGGATATGTTATTCGGGCAAATGTTTGGGCAAAAGCTGAATCCGGAGCCAAGGCAGCGTATGTAATTTCTGTTGAAAAGGAGGGAGAATCCTTACTCTGGAAAGCAGTTGAATCAGGCGATTTTATTCACGACCGCCAAGCCTTTAATTTTGTGACAAATTATGCGGTTATTGACAATGAAATCCTTCGCGAGCCAGGTTTGAAATTAAAAGTTTATGCCTGGAATACCGGTAAAGAGGATGTTCTTTTGGATGATTTTTCGGTCAGGATTGAGAGGAGGTAGTCTTCCTTAAATTCCAAAACCCAAATTCCAAAACCCAAATTCCAAATACCAAAGCTCAAAGCACAAAGCACAAAGCACAAAGCACAAACACGAAACTCCTTCAAACCCTTGAAACCAGAAACCAGAAACCCTTCAAATCCGAAACTCTTCAAACCCTTGAAGCCAGAAACCAGAAACCAGAAACCAGAAACCCTCCCCCCCTTTCCACATTCTAAAAATTACTACCTTTGCACCCCTGCTTTAGGGCGGGT
>CAZBZA010000883.1:0-1541 GCA_964495865.1 uncultured Lentimicrobiaceae bacterium | reverse complement strand
AACCTTACACTTATTAACACCAATTTCTTTTTTATCAGCTCCAATATAATCGGAATGTTTGCCGCATATAATATAGAGTATTATGCCCGTCGAAACTTTTTTCTAAACTATGAGCTCGACAACGAAAAGCTTGTTGTTTTAAACATGAATAAAAACCTTGGAAAAACTGTTGATGAACGAACCAATGAGCTGCTTTTAGCCAAAGAAGCTGCCGAAATAAACAATGCCAATGTTACAGCAATAATTGAAGGCACTCAAAGTAACATTTGGGCTTTTAACCGCAATTACGAAATACTTTATATCAACCATGTTTTTCAGAAAGAGTTTAAACAAACTTTCGGAGTATGGCTTGAACCTGGCGTAAGTCTTATCGACGCGTTGCCCGAAGCATTACAGCCATTATGGAAGCCCCGTTACGACAGGGTGCTGCAAAACGAGCAATTCACAGTCGAAGATGCAATTGAGTCACCTGTCGGGATGATTTATATACAGGTAACTTTTAATCCTATTGTTAAAAAAGGGGAGGTGATAGGAGGTTCGTGCTTTGGCAGCGATATTACCGAGCGTAAACTCGCTGAACTAGAACTCAAAAGGGCCAAAGAAAGAGCTGAAGAAAGCGACAGACTTAAAACTGCCTTCCTTGCTAACATGAGCCACGAAATCCGCACCCCGATGAATGGCATTTTAGGCTTTGCCGAATTGCTGAAAAACCCCGAATTAACCGGTGATGAGCAAAAAGAATTCATAAGTATTATTGAAAAAAGTGGTGCCCGCATGCTGAATATCATCAACGATATTGTTGATATTTCGCGTATTGAGGCTGGTTTGATGCAACTCGATTTCAGGGCAACCGATATAAACGATCAGCTTGGTTACATTTATTCCTTTTTTAAGCCGGAAGTAGAAGCCAAAGGCATTAAGTTTTTACTTCGTGATTATTTACCGGCGCATGAGTGCTGTGTTTATACTGATCGCGAAAAGTCATATGCTATCTTAATCAATCTTGTTAAAAATGCCATTAAATATACCGAGCGTGGATCAATAGAGTTCGGGTGTTACCGAAAAGGCGATTTCATTGAGTTTTATGTGCAGGATACCGGGATAGGAATACCGGCAGACAGGCAGGATGCTATTTTCGAGCGCTTTATACAGGCCGATATTGCTGATAAAATGGCCCGGCAGGGTGCAGGATTGGGCCTTTCAATTTCTAAAGCGTATATCGAAATGCTTGGTGGCGAAATATGGGTTAAAAGCGCTGAAAGAATAGGCTCATCCTTCTATTTTACTTTGCCTTATAATTCAGGACCGGTAAAAAAGGAAAAACGGGAAGAATTTATTTTTGAAATACCCGAAAATGATTTTTACAATGAAGATCATTTACTCAAAATATTGATAGCCGAGGATGATGAAACTTCGGAACAACTGCTTACAAGGGCACTAAATAAAGTCAGTAAAGTTATTTTTAAAGCAACAACAGGTTTCGAAGCCGTGGAGATTTTTAGAAATAACCCTGATATCGATCTGATTTTTATGGATTTACT
>CAZBZA010000882.1:0-1546 GCA_964495865.1 uncultured Lentimicrobiaceae bacterium | reverse complement strand
GCTTCGGTAAATGCTTGGTTTTGTTGTTTTCCCTGTGATTTAAAAGCTTCTATTTCGAAAGTTTCAGGCTGGTTTTTTTCGGTAACCGGATTCAGAATTTGCTTTGCCAGCCGCACTTTCGCATTAACACCAGCCAAAGGTTCATGAAGTTTTGAGCCAATCCAGCCACCAAGCAACATCAGAATCGGAATCAGGAAAGTTATAAAGATAAGCTTGCGGGCCATGGTGCCTTTGTCCTCAGGATTTTTAGTGGTAACGGGCATATCAATGGCATCGTACGGACAGGAGTTTTCGCAAAGGCGGCATTGTATGCACTCGGCAGGAGTGATAGTTATGTGCTTTCGCGAAAAGCGGCTTACCCAATTGAGCAGAACGCCGTATGGACAAAGAAAACGGCAATACGGCCGGGCAATAAAAATTCCAACAATTAGTAAAATCCCTCCAAATACAAACATCCCGAAAGAAGCATTAAACCGCCATATTCCCACAAAAGGATCGTAACGGCAGATGATAAAATCGGTTCCGGTTGCGGCGTATAAAACAGCAAGTCCGAGATAAATATATGGAATTACACCCAGTACAGCATTCAGCCGCGATCCCAGTTTCTGCGGACTCCAGGCCACCAGATCCTGAATAGCTCCAAACGGGCAGACAGCAGCGCAGAAAGTCCGGCCAAAAAATGCCGTATAGACCAGCGGAGCTA
The DNA here is from genome assembly GCA_964495865.1 of uncultured Lentimicrobiaceae bacterium. Classification (GTDB taxonomy): domain Bacteria; phylum Bacteroidota; class Bacteroidia; order Bacteroidales; family UBA4417; genus UBA4417. The sequence continues at coordinate 843 of CAZBZA010000882.1, read as the reverse complement.
CAAAGAATATGATCGCTGAAATTGAAATCAAATAGGAATTGTCAAATAATGCCAGAGTGACATTTTGTATGGAACCAATGGAACAGACGCACCCTTCGCGGTAAAAACCAAAATAAGCCAATGCAAATACCGACATCCAGAAAACCCCGTTGCGATTGCGTTTTTTAATTACCAGCCACGAAACTACCGACAATGAAATAATCAGAACCGCAATATCCAGAATGGCCAGTATTTCAGCGCGCGGATTGGGAAGCAAGGTTTCGGGCTGTACATAACCTGATTCGAATTCCGGCTTTGGGAAACGCTGAATCCCGTATGAGTTCATAAGCTGAACCGCGAACAGGAATACTATGAAGACCAGAGCCAGAGTTTTTTTCATTTACAAGTAATTCAAAATTTAAAATTCAAAGTGCAAAATTCAAAATGAGGTTTTATAGGAAATATCTATCAACCAACATGTTTTTCGTCAGATTCTACTTCAATTCCTTGTAACAAATATGGCTTGTTAGCAGGCACACGACTGAACGCGTCAGCGGGGCAATCCCGTGCAATGGCACATTCGTTGCAATTCACGCAACGATCGTGACGGACCTGTAATTGAAGTGAGCCGTTTCCGAAAGCGTCACAGCCTTTTACGCATTTGGCGCAACCAATACACAAGGGTTCATCGATGGTATATTGGTAAAAGGGATCTTCGACGAATTTACGTTTGATGGCTGCTGTGGGGCAAAGCTGATTTTCGGCAGCCGTCGAAATGGTTTTGGTATCGGGTTTCAGGTATCCGCCGCACAAATCGCAATAGCCGCACATAGCATACACATGTACCACTTTAACGGCTGAAGG
>CAZBZA010000881.1:0-1548 GCA_964495865.1 uncultured Lentimicrobiaceae bacterium | reverse complement strand
GATTAGAAGAAAATCCCCAAGCCAAAACCCACGATGCCATTATTTATCCCAATCCGGGCATAGAGTATCTTAACATACAATCGGGTCCGCAGATAACTGGTGCTGAGTTTTATTTATTTGATGTAAATGGCAAAGCCATAATGATCGAAAAAATAACTAATATTCTGCTTAAAGTAAACACAGCTTATTTGCCAGCAGGCACATACCCATGGCAGATTGTATTTAAAAACAAAGTGATTGAAAGTGGGAAATGGGTGAAGAAGTAATAATGTTATTTTGCCGGACGAAAGTTGAAATTTCACTCACTCCTCAGAAAATATAGAAGCGCGGGAATATGGTCAACAATTAATCACTTATTCGAGTTGAGCCTTCCCCGCACGCGTTTGAAAATAAGACGCGTGAACAGGGTTTTGAATGTCAGCTATTATCATTTATGAGATGAGCCTTTCCCATAGGCGTAAGAAAAATAAGACGCGCACGATCAGGGGGGAGACACAAAAAAATGGCCGGCATTTCTGCCAGCCACCATCTTCAAACCAATATTTGTTATTACGACAGCCCAATCGTTTCCCCATCCGCACTCGACCATTCGTAATTGTATAAGCCATCGAGCAGGCGTTTCTGTTTTTCTTCGGGCGAAAGAACGTTGTATTTTTGTTTTTCCTCCTGCAGCTTTCTTTGCTTTTCCTCCTCTACGCGGTGAATTTCTTCGAGGTAGGTATCTTCCATACGTTTTTTAAGGTACTCGGTAGCAACGGTAGGAAATAGTTCGAGCAGGAGTTCTTCCTTTTCATTCAGCGCAAGCTTAACTCCGCCATATTCTTCAAAAACCGGGTTTTCCTGTTTTTTATAAAAGCGGGTATCGTAAGGAGTTTCTGTTTTAACGCCTGCCAGTTTGTACCTGAAATCGGGATCAACAGGTACTGGTGTTTTACCGTAAACTCCTTTTACGAGGTTAACAAATTGTATTGATTTGGTGGTGTAAAGAGGCACTCCATTCGATTCGTCGAGCGCACAATTCACTGCCTGAACGCCTACAATCTGGCTGGTTGGAGTTACCAGTGGCGGGCAGCCGGAAGCAAGCCTTACAAGAGGTATCAGTTCGAGTGCACGTGGCAGGAGTTTTTCGAGTTTGAGTGCTTTGAGCTGTGCCATCATATTGGAGTACATTCCGCCAGGTACTTCGGCCTCGCATATTTTACTGTCGGCCTCCGGAAATCCAAACCAGCTTTCGATACGGTGGCACACTTCGAGTAAATCGTCCTCTTTATCGGCTTTGGCATAGGCAATAGCCATTTCCATCATCTGATCTATATCGCGCGGGAGGGTATCGGTAAGGATATTGAATTCGCGCGGGAACTCGTAACTGTCAAATTCCTTCAGTTCGAGCCTTATAGCCCGCAGATGCTGATCAAGTTCAATTACAGCTTCTAAATTTACACCGGTATCAATGCCAAGCCGGTTGCAGAACAATTGTATAATTTCGAATGCAGGTGCAGCAGTTCCGCCGGAGAAACTCATGAGCGATGTATCAACAATATCAGCACC
>CAZBZA010000880.1:0-1549 GCA_964495865.1 uncultured Lentimicrobiaceae bacterium | reverse complement strand
CACCCTGGAATTAACGGCAAAAATCCATTATGAGAACCTGAAAAAGTGGTTATTGAAAGCCAATTCCTTTGCCGGAAAAATGTATACCCCGAAAGATGAACTGGTTGAACCAGTAGCCTGCCATGAATACAGTGCTGAATTGCAATTAACGATATTTCAGATTGATACAGATAAAATTGCCGGGCCTGTCCTGGATATCGGCTGCGGGAAACAGGGAAACCTTGTAAAGCACCTTCGCAGGAGCGGAATCGAGGCATATGGATGTGACCGGTTTGCAGAAGCAAGTCCCTTTCTTACCTGCCAGGATTGGTTTGAATTCGTTTACGGCAGGGATAAATGGGGTACCATAACCAGCAACCTGGGATTCTCTAATCATTTTAATCATAACCACTTACGTAATGATGGCCGCTTTGTTGATTATGCCAAAACCTATATGGATATACTGAATTCGTTGAAAATAGGTGGCAGCTTTCACTATGCTCCCGGCTTGCCATTTATCGAAAAATATTTAGACCAAAGCAAGTTCAGGGTTGAAATGCAGAAAATCGGGAATTCCGAAGTTAAATCAGTAAGAATTATGCGGTTAAAATAACCTTCCAAAACAAGCCAAATAAAGCGTTGAGCTTCTGCATCCGGACATTAAACAGTATGTTTTTTTTGCATTTTTAAATTTAAACCTGATGACAATACATGAACTAAAACAGCAGCTGACAGAGGCTTATACCCTGGGAAATCTGAATAAAATTTCGATAACGCTGATCAATCTGTATAAGGATCAACAGTATTTGATATTACAAAAGATCGCGGAAATTATAAGCGATTTCGCAGATATTGAAATTACGCCGGAAGGCAAAGGTTTTTCTAAACTCATCATGCTGTATCATCCCGACAGGTTAAATTATTATATAAACGAAATTAGCAGGCTCTCCGATCAGAACGATTTTGATGGTTTGCTCGGGCATACACATATATTTAAACTTGAGCGTATTGATGAAATAGCTTTATCGCTGAACAGTTTTGAAGATATTGATTACTCTCCGGTTTATACCTGGGATTTCGAAACCGATGGATTTACTATTATAAATGATAACGAAATATTTAAAGACTTTAAAACCAGGCCTGCTGAGTATGATTTCTACGATGCAATTAAAATAAGGCAATACGGTAGTACTGATATCGAATTCCCAAGCTGGTACCTGGAAGATATTGATGAATTTGAATTATCGGCTTCCGATATTATCGACCTGGATGGAGTTCAATTCTGTATTCATGCAAAAACAATGGATGTTTCGGACAACCGTATAACTGACATCTCAAAACTTAGCGGACTAATTAATCTGGAAGAACTCAATATTTCGGATAACCTGGTTGAGAATATTGATGCTTTGAGCAATTTAATCCATTTAAAAAGAGCTTTTTTGTCGAATAACCAGATTGAGGACATATCACCGCTTTTGCAACTTGAATTGCTTGACTACATTGATCTGGCTGGAAACAAGATAAGTCCGGAACAGATAAATAAATTAACAGAACTGGGGATTAAAGTAGA
>CAZBZA010000879.1:0-1552 GCA_964495865.1 uncultured Lentimicrobiaceae bacterium | reverse complement strand
TTGAAATTGCATGAACTGAATTTTGAAATTACACGATCTGAATTTTGAAATTGCAAAGTCTGAATTAGCAAACTTTACCTTACATACTTGCATAGCTAAATAGAAAGCCCCTCTGCGGAAATGCAGAAGGGCTTTCGTTAAAATCAAAACAAAATCTATTTCTTCTCCAATATCCAGTAACCCCAAGGTTGCAAAGTGAGGTTAAGATTTGAACTGTAGAGTGTGACTTTCGCATTCGAAAAAACATCGGTATAATCATTGTCGGCTTTGCTGCCTTTAAGGTTAACGGTAACTTTTTCGTTGCTCAGGTTTGCAATAACCAACACCCGGCTGCTTCCTTTTTCGCGGATAAACGAAAGTACTTTTGCTGGCTCCGTGTTTTTAATCTGTTCGAAAGTACCTCCATAAGGTGCATTCCAGAGGGCTTCGTTACCGTGTTTCAAAGCATTCAATGTTTTATAAAATGGAGAAAAATCAGCGAGGGCCCAGTTGATGGTGTCTTTGGTAAAGAATTTCAAACGATGATTTAGTCCCGCTTCCTGACCGCTGTATATCAGGGGCATTCCCGGAAGTGTGTAAGTTAATACCGCAAATGCATTTTCGCCTGCGCCGAATTTCTCCTGTGCGGTTCCGTTCCATGAGTTTTCGTCGTGGTTGGTTATAAAATTCATTTGGAATGCATTTTGTGGCAAAATGGAATCCATCTTTACAACCTGACGGGCAATTTTATTTACGGAATCTTTTCCCTGGGCAACATTGTGCATTACATGATGCATGCTCCATCCGTAATTGGCATCAAAAGCTTTTAAACAAAGTTCCGGATGATCTTCGTTTTCGGCAAGCATAAACATGGGTTTTACTTTTTCGAGTTCCACACGGGCTGTATCCCAGAAGTCGACAGGCACTTCACCGGCTACATCGCAGCGGAAACCATCAATATCGCAGCTGGTAATCCAGTATTTCATAGCATCGATCATAGCGGTGCGCATATCCTTGTTTTCAAAATTCAGTTTTGCAACATCAGTCCAGTCGAAAGGGGCTAAGATTTTTCCGGTGCTATCCTGAACATACCAATCAGGATGCTCAGCAATCCAGGCATTATCACGTGAGGAATGGTTTGCCACCCAATCAATAATAACCTTGAAACCCATTTCATGCGCTTTGGCAACCAGGGCTTTAAAGTCAGCCTCAGTACCGAATTCAGGATTTATTCCTTTGTAATCTCTAACGGAATAGTAACTGCCAAGGCTTTCTTTATACCCTTCCGGAATTTTACGATCCACGATTCCAATCGGGTGAATGGGCATAAACCAGAGGATATCGACACCTAGTTCTTTCAATCGTGGAAGGTTAGCCTCAAAAGCTTTGAAAGTGCCTTCGGGCGTATATTGACGGACATTTACCTCGTAGATAACAGCGTTTTTAGCCCAATCGGGATAATTGGCTTTTACTTCGGGGCCGGCAGGTTTCGTTTTACATGCAGGAAACAAGAAGGATATGCAGCAAAGCATAAGGAAGGATTTGGTTAATGTTTTCATATGTTGTTTAATTT
>CAZBZA010000878.1:0-1552 GCA_964495865.1 uncultured Lentimicrobiaceae bacterium | reverse complement strand
CGGATATGTTGCTTTTTATCAGTGAATTGTGCTTGAATTATTTTGCCATTTTGCACTTCGCGCATAATAAACTCATCAATCATAAAGCAGTTCTTTGCCAATTCCAGCGCCTTGGATTTTAGTCCGTTTCCTGCCAGGTCGGGGTATTCGTCGCGGAAACTGAGTATTGCCGAAGGCTCAATTCCCAATAACGGCGTTTTTTCGTTTATAACAGGGTGCAGTTTTTCGATATTCTGCTTAGCTAATTTTTGTGCTTTCCGTACCATTCCTTTCGAAAGGTAAGCCCGTCCACTTTCAACATGATCAGGAATATCGACCTTGTAACCCAGTTTGTTAAGTAATTTAACCGCTTTAATTCCGACTTCAACATCATTGAAATCAGTGAATTCATCGGCAAATAAATATACCTTTCCTTTGGTCTCAATATTTTCGGAAGCTGGCAATCTCTTAACCCAGGCTTTAAGTGTGACTTTATAAAGAACAGGTATTGAGCGTTTTGGCGCAAACCCCAATGTCTTTTTCATTAAACCTGAAGTAAATGCATTGGTAACAAAAAAGTTAAATACGGATGGAGCTATCATCCCCAGTTTGTTAAGCTTCGAAATGTTTGCAATAATCCGTGTTCGCAATGGTATTCCATTAGCATCGTGCCAGTGCTGCAGAAATTCAGCTTTATACTTTGCCATATCCACATTGCTCGGGCATTCGCTTTTACATCCTTTGCACGAAAGGCATAAATCCATCACCTGGTATATTTCCTTGTGATCGAAACGGTTTTCCTTTTCTGAATTTGTAAGAAATTCGCGCAGGATATTTGCCCTGGCCCTTGTAGTGGCATTTTCGTCCTTTGTTGCCATGTAACTCGGGCACATGGTTCCGCCCATAACCGCGCTTTTACGGCAATCGGCCGAACCGTTGCATTGCTCTGCTGCACGAAGTATTCCATGCGTGCCCGAAAAATCAAAGATTGTTTCAGGTTCTTTTACAGCAATTCCTGCTTCATAGCGCAGGCTGCTGTTCATTTTGGGCGTCCGGGTTATTTTTCCCGGATTGAAAATACCGGCCGGGTCCCAGGTTTCTTTTATACTTTCGAGGAGTGCATAATTTTTTTCGCCAATCATCATGGGAATAAATTCGCCCCTGAGCCTTCCATCACCATGCTCTCCACTCAGCGAACCGCGGTATTTTTTAACAAGTTTAGCTGTTTCAAGTGCCACGGTATGAAACAGTTCCACATCTTTCGGATCTTTTAAATTAAGAACCGGACGCAAATGTAGCTCGCCGGTTGCGATGTGCGCATAATAAACACAATCGAGATTAAGCCTCACCAGCATCTGCCTGAAATCATTCATATACTCGGGCAAAACCTGTGGATTTACCGCAGTATCTTCAATAACGGCAACTGGTTTAGCATCGCCGGGTAAATTGGAAAGGACTCCTAAACCTGCTTTACGCAATGCCCAGACTTTATTTACATCTTTATTATAAACCAATGGATAGTGATATCCGTAACCGGCTTGCCGGAGATCATGGATTACCGCATCCGCCTTTT
>CAZBZA010000877.1:0-1554 GCA_964495865.1 uncultured Lentimicrobiaceae bacterium | reverse complement strand
CTGAATTGCGGAACTTTACTTTCATCAAATCGTATCCATGCAAGGTAATTACCATCGGGTGACCAATCGAATGCTTTGTTAAAACTGAATTCTTCTTCATAAACCCAATCGGGGACGCCATTGATAATATGATTGAATTTTCCGTCGGTGGTTATTTGTATTTCCTTGCCTGATAGTAAATCGAAATAAAACATATTATTCTCACGAACGAAAGCAACTTTAGACCCGTCGGGCGAAAAAGTGGCTAGTTGCTGGCTTCCATTCTCCGAAACAGGAGTAAGTATTTGGTTTTTAAAGTCGTACACAAAATAGTTTGCTGTAAATGAGCGGCGGTAAATCGCTTTCTTATTAGAGAGTAACAGGATTTTTGTTTCGTCAGCACTAAAACTGAAATCGCTGAACGATTTAAGTTGTTCGCTTTTTATTACTGACAGATCTAGCAGTGTTTTCAATGTTTCGCCGGTTGCATAGCTGTGCACTACCAGTTTTGTGCCCCGATCTTCGATAGTAACGTAGTTTTCGCCATCTTTCATTGAGCGGAACTCACGAACGCCTGGCGAATGGAAGGTGTTATCCCTGAAAAAATCGGTTAATTCGAATAACTTCGCACCGTCTTGAGAAAATGCACTTGAAGCCTGAAACAGGCTAAGAATGATAATAAGGAGGGCTGAAACTGTATTATGCATCGTATAAGATTTGTTTTGTCAAAAATAGATTTTTAGTGTCAAACAATGGCAACATAAATTGTCAAAATTAGTTTCAAAAGAGTTAAAAATGTTACAAGCTTAATCCATCTGATTATTAAAGAAGAAGTTCTCTTTAATAATCGAGATAAAATGCTAATTTTGCAGCTGAATCGCGTTGTTAGCTCAGTTGGTTCAGAGCACCGCCTTGACAGGGCGGGGGTCACTGGTTCGAGCCCAGTACAACGCACTAAACTGATTTGCTGATAGTTACAGAGGTTTAGCAAATTAGGTCGGACAAAATTCGGACAGGATTCTTTTTTACCCAGGAATTAAAATAGCAAGGCTAAAAAGTTCTAGGTTAGGTATAGAAGAGATAGAAGTTTGGAGATCCGCACAGATTTACAACAGTAAAGAATAGTTGCCCTGTTTCAATGTTTGCATCTCCGGGCATTGATAAATAAGCTGAATTTTCTTTTCCAATCACCTTTTGATATGATAAACAATTGTTAACACCACCGTGTTAGTATGTTGTATGTGTGTCATTAAAATTTCGCTGTTTTTTACTTTAAATTAGTGTTTCTTTAATTTCATGGACTAGAGCCAATGAAATGAAATGATTTCAAGCATTTCAAACTAAGCGTGTTACTCGGATTATTTCATTAGTTTGAATTTGCGCCGTTTAACGTTCAAAGAACAGCGAGTCAGAAATAAACTTTGAATTAATTGTCATTTTTCGGAGGTTAGTTATCTTACTTTCGATTTTAAATGTAAGATTGCACATTTTGAGAAAGCACATAAAAACACTCAAATTTCTGGTTTTTATTCCGGTAAGCCTGCTGGCAATCGGAATAATAAACTTCTTGTTTAT
>CAZBZA010000876.1:0-1555 GCA_964495865.1 uncultured Lentimicrobiaceae bacterium | reverse complement strand
CTAAGGCATATCCGACAAAAGCACCGGATACCGATCCGACGGTACAAATTAATGCGAAGCGGAACGATAGAGCCACCGATCCCAATGCTAAAGCAATTAACAAAATATCGGGAGGGATTGGGAAGAACACAGATTCAGCAAAAGCAAGCACAAAGAGCGCTAAAGCTCCGTAAGGTGACTCCGACCAGCTCAACACCCAATCGTACATTCGTTTAACCCAATTCATACAAATCTATTTGTTTTTAAAACACTTTAAAAATTACGAAGGCATAAATTATAAAACGAACATACCTGAAAAGTGCCCATAACAGGTAATGTTTGAAATCATATTTTATCAGTCCGCAAGCCATACCTACTACCGAATGCGGTAGTGGTAACATAGCTCCGACAAACACAAGCACACCACCCCATTTCCGCAAATTTGTGATGTGAATGGCGATTTTTGTTTCGATGTATTTTTTTATTACAGGAATCCGGTACAATTGCTTTCCGATAAAATAGGAAACTACCCCTCCCAGGTACGACAATGTGGAGATGATGAAAAGGAATAACCAGGGATACACTGATTTTGCACTCCAGGCAATAAATATTTCGGGAGGAAGCAAACCTAAAAACGATTCGGAAACAGCAAATACCAGAAAGATTAATGCCGGCGAAAAAGTGGCTACCAGCGTATCGAGCATTGCATTTATATCAATAAAATAATACTCAAGCACCAGAACTATCCCTACTATTATGGCAATGGTAATAGCTCCTTTTATCGCAATATTCTTTAAAAACGCATAAAACCTCGTTATTTTGTAATAACGGTTCATTAACAGCATTTTCTTATAATTGGTCATTAAATGGTATTCCTTTAAATTATTTTTATTCCTGTTTTTTAACGTCCGATCGAAATCACCGACCTTGAACGGAATTTGACTGTAAGTTGTTCAATACACCTCTGCAAAAAGGCACTAAACACAGATTATAACTGCAGCAACATTGTATTCACAAAATCACTGTTTCAGCAATCCTGTCGAATGCCTAAAAAAATTCTGCACGCATTACTTATGAAGATGTATTGCGAAATCTGAAAAAGATCAATATTTTGTTGTGAGACACTGCTTCCTTCAATCAATTTAATCTAATCACTTTCAATACCTTCCATATTTAAACCAACAATACTTCCTTCGTTATTTGCCTGAGCAGGATATTCAGTGAAATGTTGCTGCTTACTGCAACCTGAATGGATATCAATACTGCTTAAGTTAACAATTGTTGTTTAAAAGCTTAACCGGATTACCTATTCAGGGTGTATTTTAATCAGGGCACAAAGGTACTGTTTTCTTTAAATATCGAAGAAAATAGTGTGATAAAAAACTGTTAATTAATCTTAAGCAAACGGAAGGGATTACCTCTAAGAAACAGTAAAAACCAGCATAATTATTTTTATGCAAACTATTGGTTACCTGCAATATATCTTTAGTAAGTTAATAAAACCCTTTGGACGCTTTGGTTAAATCTTTGTTTACTTTTTAGCCTTGGTCCCGTCAGGAAATTTATCCGGTGAAGC
>CAZBZA010000875.1:0-1559 GCA_964495865.1 uncultured Lentimicrobiaceae bacterium | reverse complement strand
AGAAAAAACTGCAATCAGTATTAATAAAGTCTTCATAGAACTAATGAATAGTATGTAACAAGAGTTTAGTTTATAGTGTGTAAATATATATTGAAATAAAATAGTTGTAACATGGGAAGGATAATTATTATGGGGAATGGGTGTGAGGGGGTGTGAGCGTGGATAAGGGGAGGAGGAGGTTTTGAGGGAGATTGTGCGCTGAACGATGGGAAATAAGCGCGAGCTGGAGCATCAGAAAATAAGATTCTTGAAAACAGAAAGGTTTATCAATACCCGAATCTTATGCGGTGTGCTTCTAATCGATCAAGTGAAGGATTAAACTTCTCTTCTTTGGGGAGAAGGATAGGTTTGTTCTCAAATTGTCTAATTCCGGCAAGTGGGTTGTAATCTTTTAATTGGCTATGGACCAATATTTTGTAATCAGCAGATATAGCAACTAAGCCGCTATCGAAGGCCCGATGAAAAGTAGGTGAAAGTGCAATTCCATTATGAATTGTATCATCATATGTTTTAGAAAAAGGTACTATATGACAGGCGTCCACTAAAAGAGTTTGTTTTGAAGATTCTATTTTAAGTCCAGTGATTGCGCATTGTTTATCGTATACATGAAGCACTGCCTTTCTAAAAATATGACTTCGAAGAATCCGCTCTTCTTCTATTGCTTCGGCTGTTTCTTCTTTTAACTGTTGAACAACTTTTCTTGCATAGTTTTCTGCAGGATCAAATAATATCTGGGCTTCAATTTCTTGAGAGTATCTTAGAGTAGTTTCAACTTTATTAAGAGATTGGCCTGGAAAATAAGATTCTATTAGGGCTTGTTGCAAAACCGTTCTTGAAGTCCTGTCAGAAATATAATAGTAGAATTCTTCAGAAAGTTTAGCAGCCAGAACGGTATCTTTTAAAGCGCTAAAACTTTTAATTGAATTACTTTTTGTCAATGGAAGCCTCTTGCCTGGATACTCGATTAAATTCCAGAATCCTCCTTTTTCATTACTTAAATGATAAAATGGCAAGGAGAAATTAGGAGTGTTCCTTGTTTTAACTAACAATTTCCATAAATCATAAAAACGTGTAAGTAATGCTTCTGTAATTTCAATCCAATTAAGTTCAATTTCGCCCTCCTCAAATGACTCTATTACAGCCAACAACAGTATTGGTTTATGAGGTGCCTGACCATATTCGGTGTATCCTCTGCGCAATGAGGTTAACTGTTTAATTATTGATTCCATTAGTTCTTTTAACTGGATTCAAATTGTTTGACTAAGTAATTTCTTTCATTGGATCATAAGTTAATTATCTTATTAAACACTTAAATGAATACTATCCAACAGCCATTTTCGCAGAATTTTTCCAAAAATAAGGCGGCATAGGTTCACTGAGTTCCCAGGTGATACTCATTGGTTTTGAGCCTGTAGTTGAAATAAAATTAGCCTCTCCAAGAAATACATAGGACATGGTATTGTCGTATTCATCTTTATTTTTTTCCCTAACAAATAGTAAAATTTTCTTATTGAGAGCTTGTTGATTAATATAGGATAGCCCTTTCCCTTTATCCGGTC
>CAZBZA010000874.1:0-1559 GCA_964495865.1 uncultured Lentimicrobiaceae bacterium | reverse complement strand
GGTCCGAACGGGGCAAACTGTTTTAAAATACGTAAAAACTTAGGTGTTATCTGGTTGAGATTTACTTCGAGGTCAACTTCTACCTCAGGGATCAGCATTTCGTCAGTAATACTCGCCGATACAATTGAGTTAAAGCGCTCTTTGAAAGGGTTCAGGTTTTCAGGTTTCATGGATAAGCCTGCGGCGTACATATGCCCGCCAAAGTGTTCGAGCAGGTCGCTGCAGGCATCAATGGCATCATACACGTCGAAATCTTTCACTGAGCGGGCTGATCCGGTGATCAATCCATTCGACTGGGTTAAAACCACCGTTGGACGGTAATAAGTTTCGGTAAGCCTCGAAGCTACAATTCCGATAACACCCTTATGCCAGTCGGGGTTAAAAACTACTGTTGCTTTTGCTCCACGTAGTATATCGTCTTTTAAAATTAAATCAAGAGCTTCAATTGTTATCTGCGTATCAAGTGTCCGGCGTTCGGTATTGAAATCATTGATCTGATGTGCAATACTGGCAGCAGAGTCCATATCAGGCGAAATAAGCAGTTTCACCGAATTACGCCCGCTTTCGATGCGACCGGCAGCATTAATGCGCGGACCTACCACGAACACCATATCGCTGATTGTAAGTTCGCGGCTGAAAATCAAACCTTTATCCTCTCCTTCCAGGCTGATTTCATCCTCCGGTTTTCGTATGATATTGGCTACCATCAACATGGATTCAATTCCCGGGCGCGGATTTGTATTGATGATCTTTAATCCGAAAGAAGCAAGTATGCGGTTTTCACCAATAATCGGAACAATATCGGAAGCGATGCTGATAGTTACCAGGTCGAGGTATTTGTGAAGGGTATCAAAAGGGATAGAATATTTCTGCGCGTAAGCCTGAATCAATTTAAATCCCACTCCGCACCCCGAAAGTTCATCGAAGGGATACGTGGAATCATTTCGTTTGGCATCCAGAACGGCAACTGCTGCAGGTAATTCGTCGCCGGGGCGGTGGTGGTCGCATATAATAAAATCGATGCCACGATCGCTGGCATATTTTACTTTATCAACGGCTTTAATACCACAATCGAGGGCTATTATCAGTTTGAAACCCTGTTCGGCGGCATAGTCAATTCCTTTAAATGAAATACCATATCCTTCGCTGTACCTGTCGGGGATATAGTAGTCGATATGCTGGAAATCATTTTCTTTCAGGAAGGAATAAACGAGCGAAACGGCAGTAGTACCATCTACATCGTAATCGCCGTAAACCATTATTTTTTGTCCGGTGGCTTTGGCGGATGCGATACGGTCGATGGCTTTATCCATATCGTTTAACAGGAAAGGATCGTGGAGTTGCGAAAGGTCGGGCCTGAAAAATGCTTTAGCTTCATCAAAAGAGGTTACGCCGCGTTGTACAAGCAATTCAGCTAATGCATTTTCAATTCCCAATGCTCCGGCAATACCCGAAACCAGGGATGCATCACCTTTTTGTTTTAGTACCCAGCGTTTTTCCATATAGTAAGCCCTTCGGCAAAAATAGCGTAATTTATGTATAAATGCATCGCTTTTTTG
>CAZBZA010000873.1:0-1561 GCA_964495865.1 uncultured Lentimicrobiaceae bacterium | reverse complement strand
CCGTTATTGTTAATAGCGAAGGCTTGTGCAGCGATGTGGAAATGAAGGACCTTTCGGGGAAACTGCTTGATGAGTCAAAAACATATACGGTTGGAGTAAACAGCTATATTTCAGCCAGCTACAAATTTAATCATACCGATCCGGGAACAACCAATTACAATACCACAGCGCAAACGCTTCTCGATTACCTTGCAGAGGTAAAGAAGGTTAATTATGCGGGTGTAAAAAGGGTTTTTGAGAAAAAGTAAGCTCCTGCTTTTGCAAAAAAAAGTTTACCACTCATCCACTTTTTTGGGTGCCGGTGGCAACATGCCTTTTTTCAGGCTTTCGATCAGTTTCCGCGTGAAGTCATCAACCTGTTTCAGGTAGTTATCCCATTCAGGCGTATAGGCTTTATCCTTTTTATCCATCCAGAATTCGATGGGCTTGCGTGAAACTTCTTTATAATTGAAATTGGTAATCGTGTAGCGGTAACGACCGTCCTTCATTTCAATTTTCATCGAATAATCAACTATTCCGGCAGGACGGGTAATTCCTTTTTCGTCCCTGGTAAGTTCAATACGATGAATGATTTCGATTAATCCGGTAGCCGGATTCCGCACTTTTGTAGCTTCGGTCGGATTTTTATACTGGGTATTAACCCATTCGATGGAACGGTTAAATAATTCGCCTGTTTTACCGGGGACTTCAACAACTTCTTTGTACGTGATAAGTTTTGTATCCGGATCAACCGGGCATATTGCAGAGTTATCCTGTGCGCTAAGACTTAATGCGGAAAGCAACAATGCAGAGAAAATTATGTTAAAAAAGGGATTTTTCATTCAGAAAGTTTTTCTATTATTTAACAAATAACGTGCCTGACAGCTTTTTATTTTTGGTACAACTGCAAATTGAATGTGATTTTAGGCTTATAGAGGTCAGGAGTCCGAAGGCGGAAGACCGAAGCGTCTTTATAAATGATTTTGATCCTTAGTGTGGAAACAAGGTCAAATAAAGTTAACTGTCATGAAAATTTGATATTATGAGGGGAAAATTATTTTTTAGGTGTCTTCCGACTCCTGTCTTCCGACTTCCGACAAAATAGTTGCACCCACTAATTTTGCAGCAGAAACTTATTTTTTAACGACCGGTTTACGCACAATAATGTAAATATCTTCGCTGTCGCGTTTCATCATATATTTTTCGCGGCCCAGCTTTTCCAGCTCCAGCGAATCGCCGAGCAAACGGCTAAGTTCAATACTATCCATCATTGCCTGATCGCGGTAAAACTGCAATTCCTTCCTTAATCCGTTTAGTTCCTTCCGCATTTTATACTGCGAAATAAGGTTGTTGCGGTCCAGGAAAAGCATCAATACCAGGAAAGCAACTCCCGTAAGCAGGTATTTGTTCTTTAAAATGGGCGGAATTTTGTCGAAAAACTTTTTAATCATAGTGAAACAAAGGTAGGAAAAAGAAGAATTGATGATAGGGAGGATTTGGGGAGTTGGAAGGTTGAGTTGTCATTCGTTGTGGAAGGTGGAGTGGGTTGAGTTGTTGAGTGGGTTGAGTGGTCATTCGTTGT
>CAZBZA010000872.1:0-1563 GCA_964495865.1 uncultured Lentimicrobiaceae bacterium | reverse complement strand
TCTAAAATCTCAGTCATCAAAATTTGTTTTCAGCACATCAAAAAAAAATGTAGCCGGAATTTGGATTATAACATTCCTATTGATTACTAAAAAAAACTTCGTCGGGCTCCGCGCGGTCCAATGACCTGCCATATAAATATTCTTGCCCGTTAATTTCATCAGATTTTGTGGTGCTCTGCCTATTTTTTGCAATTATGGCGGCTAAATAAAAACCACAACAGGGCTAAGTCCGCAGGGCTCGACCAAGTCAAATAATTTATCCTGGCTAAATAGCGTGAAACTTAGGTTGTAGCGCACCGGATTATTAAACCAATCCTTATTCTGGTAAGTTTTCAACTCATCCCCACTACCCTTTTTTCATCCAAAACACCCTTCCGAAAGTAACAATTTGTTAATAACAACCTACATATGTCAGCAGGAGCAGCCATGCAAATTATTGTTCAAAAAAATCATTATATTACTATCTGATATTCAATCATTTGCATGTCCGAATACCGTAACATAAAGTCAGACATCCTTTTTAACGTTTTTTCCGTTTGCTGATCTATTTTTGCAGCTTGAAAAGATAATGCAGAGAATAAACTGAAGCAATAGTATCAAGTTTCAAGGCTAAGAAAAATCAAAGTAAACCTAAGCGGTTTCTAATCGCGGCCACAGATCATTTTTCGCATTTATTTTTTCGGGTGTAATACATAATTAACCTCCGATTCAGCATTCCACAAAAAATCCTGAATTACCTGTACCAACACTATACAATACTGCCCTAAAGTAATACACAACATGGAATACCTGTTACCAGCTTGTATGCTCTTACTTATTGGTCTGTTCGCAGGCCTTGCAGCAATATCCGTTTCAGCCCTGCAACTGCCCTCCGGCAGATATTTACAGCTTGCTGCACCGGGTATTTTAGCGATAACTATCAGGCATTATTTCATAGCTTATACTGTAAACCGCGGGCAGACCGCAAAATCACTTCAACTTCCGGACAGATCAATTGCACCGAAACCTGTAAGCCATACAGGAGTATTGGCGCCTGGCTTACATAGCAATGAAAAATACATTTATGTAGCGATTTCAGCGACAGCTTTAAAATGTATTCCGCTACAACTTAACAATGATTTCAGCTATATGCAAAGCAAACATACCGGTTTAATTTTGCTTTGAGATAAATATGGGAATACCAGGGTGAAAGCAGGCGGAAGGAAAGGGATAATGAAAAGTACTGTAAAGATAAGGCAAGCAGAAGAGGTCAAACTGTGGCGTGACAAGGAATTGAAAAGTTAGCCGACTACTATATTACTAAAAATGAGCAAATTGTGTGAATATCAGATTCCGTTCACAAGCTCTGATAAATTAAAGGAAGGTGTATAGTAACCGCTAACGAAAAATAACTTGTCGATCTCATTTACAAATCAATCACTAAAAAAAGGAATATCCTGATCAGAACCGGGATATTCCTTTTAAAAGAAATTTAAAAAATGAAAAGCAAAACAGGGTGGTGGATTACGGATATTGGATTGTCGGATTTTCGATGTCCGTTTTCCCTACCTGGTTTGGTGCTTA
>CAZBZA010000871.1:0-1565 GCA_964495865.1 uncultured Lentimicrobiaceae bacterium | reverse complement strand
TGCCGAAATCAATTATCCGTTTCTTAAAGAGAATAACATACCGGTTATCAGGCGAATAAGTGGTGGCGGAGCAGTATACCACGATAGAGGAAATGTAAATTTTAGCTTTATTACTAAAACAGGCAGTGGCAGTCAGGTTGATTTCGGCCGGTTTACTTCTATTATTGTAAAATTTATGCAAAGCCTTGGATTAGAAGTTAATATAAGTAAACGCAACAGTCTTTTCGTCGGAAATCTGAAATTCTCCGGCCATGCCGAACATGTTTTTCATAACAGGGTGCTGCATCATGGTACCATACTTTTTTCAACAGATCTTTTTACCTTACAAAAAGCCATAACTCCTATACGCGAATACCAGAGTAAAGCTATGGCTTCCGTTAGGAGCGATGTGGGTAATGTTGCTCCACTCCTACCCTACACTATTGATATTCAAGAATTTGTTAAACTATTTATTGATTGGTTGGCACACTTTTACGAAGGAAGTAGTTTGTATGAAGCTGCCCCTAACGAACCCGAAGCTATCAGAAATTTAGCAGAAACCAAATACAAAACCTGGGAATGGAATTTCGGATATTCGCCGGCTTACTCGTTTACTATTCATTTACAATCATTTACAAAAACAATACCTGTGGTTTTGAAAGTTGAAAACGGAAAATTTGTTCAGTTTGATTTACTTTCAAACGCAGAAAACGAAACTTTGATAAAGTTATTAAACAAGTTGAAAGGAATATTTCATAAAGAAGAAGAAATCGATAACTTTGTTCAAAAAAACAGGCAGGAACTTGAACAGACAGGCATTAATACTGTTACATTCAGAGAACTATTTTTTAGTTAACCCAACTATATACAATCAGTAATCACAATTAAAACTTTAATTTTCCGAACATGCAAGTACAGGAAATTTTTGACAAACTCTGGTCAGGATATATTGCCCAGAATCCGGAAGCAAAATCAATTTACGACAGTTTTACTTCGGAAGGCGAAACGGTTGAAAACGATCATATTGCCTTCCGTACAATTTATGATACCCGCATTAATGTGGATGTGCTGGCTCGGCCGTTTATGGAAGCCGGATATGTTCAAAAAGGATATTATATTTTTGAAGATAAGCACCTTACGGCCAAACATTATGAGCATAAAAGTGATCCTTCGGCACCCAGGGTATTTATAAGCCAGCTTATGACCGATCATTTCAGCCCTGAACTGCAATCGATTTTAAAGCAATGTGCAGCGCGTGTTCCAGACGAACTGGCATTTGGTGACGAATTAATATTCGCCGGAAACGTGTGGGGTCCTCCATCCTACGAAACCTATGAAATGCTGCGTAAAGAGTCGGAATATGCCGCATGGCTTTACGTTTACGGGTTTGTGACTAACCATTTCACTGTAAGTATAAATTCGCTTAAAAAGACTGAAACAATACTTAAAGTTAACCAATTCCTTAAAGATAAAGGCTTTAAGCTTAACAGTTCGGGTGGAGAGGTAAAAGGAACACCTGAGGAACTTCTTGAACAATCGAGCACAAAGGCAGGCATTCTGCCCATTGATTTTGTTGAGGGCACATT
>CAZBZA010000870.1:0-1568 GCA_964495865.1 uncultured Lentimicrobiaceae bacterium | reverse complement strand
AGCTATCTGAAAATACAGCAAAAATACCAGGTGCTGAATGTGGCTGATTTCTGCAACGAATGTGGAAACTGTACTACGTTTTGCCCGACTAAAGGCTCACCCTTCAGCGATAAACCCCGTTTTTGTCTCACGGAAAAAAGTTTTAACCAGACTGAAAACGGATTTTTCCTCCAAAAAGATGGAGTAACAGCAACATTGCTTCACCGGAATGAAGATAAAATCTCGAAACTGACCAAAGATGAAAACGCATATAATTTTTCTGATGAACAAATTTCTGTAAGCTTTGATCTGATTGGTTTTCAAATAATTGGCTTCATAAATCTGAAAGCTGTCAATTCTGATATAACATTGAGAAAAGCTGCAGAGATGAAAGTTATTATTGATTCCGTATCTGGAATAAGTTAGATATGATGCGCAAAAAGCAATAAATTTAAAGTTGTACTTCTAATCGTCATATACTATTTTGATATACCTTTGTGGTATAACCCATAAAAAATGAAAACAATATCATTAAAAATAGACGACTCTATCTTCGGGGAAACAGAAAAAATACTTTCCCGGATCAAGAAATCAAGGAATCGTTACATCAACGAGGCCATCGAATATTATAACCGTCATCAGCGCAGAAGTATACATGAAAACAAACTCAAAAAGGAATCAGAACTTGTAAAAAAGGATTCGTTATCTGTACTTCAGGAATTTGAAACTATTGATTATGTTGATTAAACAATTTGAAGTCTGGATTGCCGATCTGAGTCCACAAATTGGAACAGAGCCTGGAAAGACAAGACCGGTGTTAGTAATTCAGACAAATCTTCTGAATAGAATACCGCATCCTTCAACAATCATATGCCCAATTACAACCAAGGTCGAAAAAGAAGCCGATATTTTAAGAGTACATCTCACGAAAGGAATGGCTAATTTATCCGAGAATTGTGATATTATGATAGATCAGATCAGGGCTTTAGATAATAAAAGATTACAAAAAAAAATTGGCACTCTTCCGTCACATCTAATAGAAGTTGTTAAGGAGAATATTGCAATAATACTTGATCTGGAATAATTCATCAATTATAGATAGGGAAGTTGTTACATGAAAATCTGGGTCTATGTGAAATCGGATTCTGCAACAATTCAAAACTAAGTGATATATATTCCGGTTTCAAAAAAAATTAACTGGTATCTTATTGACATTCATAACATTGTAAAGACAAAACGTAAAGAATGATTACACTCACCGACAAAATCGTCAACCCCGCAGCCAGGCAAAAAGCCATTGAACGCTTCCGCGAAAAAGGCATTGTGCTTCCTACATTTGCCCAGATGCGCAACCCGGAACTTGTTCCTGAAAAAATTAAAGAACAACTGAAAACCATTGGTTTATGGGACCTTCACCCGGCAAACCTTTTCAGGATTACCTGGAAAAATCAGCCTGTTCCAAAAGGCGGCCTATTCGGTGGTGTAAACTATATTGAAATACCTTCGGAAATTACCGGAGTAAAAACACGCATTATACTGCTTGTCGGGAAATATTTCCCTACCGGAGCGCATAAAGTAGGCGCCGCTTA
>CAZBZA010000869.1:0-1573 GCA_964495865.1 uncultured Lentimicrobiaceae bacterium | reverse complement strand
ATTCTGGAGTGCACAGAGCATAAAACCAGCGGAATGCCTGGTACATCACGCTACGTAAGCGTTAAGAACAAGAAAAATACACCTGAGCGTCTTGAGCTTAAGAAATACAATAAGATTTTAAAGAAAGTGACTGTTCACCGCGAAATTAAATAATAATATACCATGGCAAAGAAAGTTGTTGCAACCCTGCGTACCTCTTCAGGTAAGGATTATGCAAAAGTTATCCGTATGGCCCGTTCACCTAAAACAGGTGCATACCAGTTTAAAGAAACAATCGTAGCTAACGATCTTATTAAAGATTTTCTGGCTAAAAAATAATACGAATTTCTGTTTCATACGGAAAGCTTTTTCTTTCGGGGAAAAGCTTTTTCAGTTTTCGGGAATTCGTGTTTAATTTGACAATTCGACAATTCGACAATTCGGCAATTTGACAATTTGGCAATTTGACAATGTATTAATTGGTAAGTCAGCCTTCTACGTTTAAAACTCTTCAAACCCGAAACCCGCTTAACCCCGAAACATGAAACCAGAAACTAGAAACTAGAAACCTCCAAACTCTTCAAACTCTTCAAACTCTTCAACCCCTAACCCCTAAAACCCAAACCCTTCAAAAACATGGGATTATTTTCGTTTTTCACAAAAGAGAAAAAAGAAGTTCTCGATAAAGGTCTTGAGAAAACCCGTACCAGTGTTTTTTCGCGCCTAACCAAAGCCATTGCCGGGAAATCAAGCGTTGACGACGATGTGCTCGATGACCTGGAAGAAATTCTGGTTACTTCGGATGTGGGCGTCGAAACTACGCTAAAAATTATTTCGCGTATTCAGGAAAGGGTTTCGCGCGATAAATACCTTGGAACAAGCGAGTTAAATGGCCTGCTGAAAGAGGAAATAGTTGCTTTGCTCACCGAAAACGATACCAAAGAATTCGTTGGTTTTGATTTTCCGAAACGTGATACTCCTTATGTAATTATGGTTGTAGGCGTTAATGGAGTAGGCAAAACCACAACTATCGGGAAACTTGCTTATCATTTTAAAAGTGCTGGGAAAACCGTTTTGCTTGGTGCTGCCGATACTTTTCGTGCTGCCGCCATCGATCAGCTTAGCATTTGGGCCGACAGGGCAGGGGTTTCGATTGTAAAGCAGGATATGGGCTCCGACCCGGCAGCCGTTGCTTACGACACTTTGAAATCTGCTGTTACCCGTAATTTTGATGTAGTTATAATCGATACCGCAGGCCGTCTTCACAATAAGGTGAACCTGATGAATGAACTAGGCAAAATTAAAAAAGTGATGCAAAAAGTTCTGCCTGATGCCCCTCAGGAAGTTTTGCTGGTTCTGGATGCTTCCACCGGACAAAATGCGATTGAACAAGCCAAACAATTTACCGCAGTAACTGAAGTTACCAGCCTGGCTCTGACCAAGCTCGACGGCACAGCAAAAGGCGGGGTTGTTATTGGAATTTCCGATCAGTTTAAAATTCCCGTCCGTTTTATCGGCCTGGGCGAAAAAATGGAACACCTGCAGGTTTTTGACAGGACTGAATTTGTTAATTCTCTCTTTTCGTAGATTGATG
>CAZBZA010000868.1:0-1575 GCA_964495865.1 uncultured Lentimicrobiaceae bacterium | reverse complement strand
ACACTTGGCCAGCGCGAAATGGTTTCCCTGGCTGAGTATTTGCGGTAACGGTAGTCGCGCACAATCCGACGCACCAAGCGATTATCAGTGGTGCTTACCCGGTTATGATCGTCAATATTAATAGCGGCCAATGCCGAAACATAAATTTTGAATTTTGCTTCAGGAGGTATTGAACTTGTCAATCGCGGATTTAATCCATGAATGCCTTCGATGATCAATACATTATTTGGTTGCATATGCAGGGTTTCGCCATCAAAATACCTTGTACCCGTTTCAAATGAGAATTTTGGTATTTCAACCTTTTCACCATTCAATAGCGAAACCAGGTTTTGATTAAACAGATCAATATCCAAAGCTTCAACGGCTTCATAATCATGATTTCCATTTTCATCAAGAGGAGTCTTATCACGGTCAACAAAGTAGTTGTCGAGTGATAAATTATGGGGTTTCATTCCGTTAACAATCAGGTGTATAGCTAAGCGTTTAGCAAAAGTCGTTTTTCCGCTCGACGAAGGACCACTGATTAAAATGATTTTAACTTCGTTATTTCTGGTCCTTATTTTATCGGCTATTTGGCCTATTTTCTTTTCATGCAGCGCTTCAGCAACTTTTATCAGAACTTCCGATTTTCCGTTGGAACAGGAATTGTTAAGATCACTGATATTTGGAACATCAAGAATTTTAACCCATTGGGTGAATTCCTGGAAAATCTCGAAAAGTTTATTCTGAATAACCAGTGGCTCAACCTGTGAGGGGTTGTTTGCTTTCGGAACTTGCAAGAGTAAACCATTGAAATATTTATTCAAATCAAAAACCTTCACATACCCGGTAGAAGGAACCATATAACCATAAAAAGCATCAACATGGCCATCAAGTTTGTAATAGCTGGAGAAATTACGGCCTCTGTGTTTTAAAAGTTCAATTTTATCAGTAAGTCCACGTGCTTCGAATATTCGAATAACTTCTTCTGTTTCTTCTTCTATATGGATAAATGGTAAGTCAGCATCTACAATTTCCTGCATCCGCTTTTTTATTTCAGCAACATCCTGAATACTCAGGTTCTGATCATGCTTATCCACTTTACAATAAATACCTTTCGAAATGGAATGATCTATACGAAGATGTGAATCTGGAAATAGCTCATCCAAAGCTTTATACAGGATGAAGGAAAGACTCCTGACATACATTCTCATTCCGTCGGGATGTGTAATGTCAATAAATTGAACTGAAATAGGATGAAATACCAGAAAATCAAGTTCTTCCAACACATTGTTAACCAAGGCTCCAAGAATTGGGTTTTTCATTTTTACCCCAAATTCTGTGATAACCTGATGTAGTGGAGTTCCTTTACTGACTTTCCTGGTTGTTCCTGAGTTAACACAGGTTATGGCAATAGAATGATTCATGATGGATAGTAATTTTATTGTTTTTTCAGGATACGGGTTTTGAGCCTGAAATTTTTGCTAAGCTATAGATTAATAAACTTAAGTGGGGTTTGTAATTTATGCTTTCTTTATTTAATAAATTTTTAGGTTTTAATGGTTTATTAGACGCTGTCAGGTCTTGCAGACGCTG
>CAZBZA010000867.1:0-1579 GCA_964495865.1 uncultured Lentimicrobiaceae bacterium | reverse complement strand
AAGAAAGACATTGAAAGCCAGGGAATTGCATATAGCACCGATAAGGGCCGCACCTGGACGAAATATGAGAACAACCCGGTACTAAAAAGCCCCGGAACGCCTGATTTCCGCGATCCTAAAGTTATGTGGAATGAAGCTGACAAGAATTGGATTATGACGCTTGCCGTTGGCGATCATATCAGCTTTTTTTCTTCACCGGACCTGAAAGACTGGAAATTTGAAAGTGAATTCGGTAAAGGAATAGGCGCTCATGGCGGTGTATGGGAATGCCCTGATTTATTGCAGTTGCCGGTTAACGGAAAAGCGGATCAGAAGAAATGGGTTTTGATTGTAAATATTAATCCGGGTGGACCAAACGGAGGCTCAGCAACACAATATTTTGTCGGCGAATTCGACGGGCATAAATTCACAAACGAATCCACCGAAATTCAATGGGCCGACCAGGGAAAAGATAATTATGCAACGGTTACTTTTTCGAATATCCCTGAGACAGACGGCAGATGTATCTCTATTGGCTGGATGAGCAACTGGCAATATGCACAGCTCGTTCCAACCGGAGTATGGCGGAGCGCAATGACTATGCCCCGCGAACTTAAACTGATTTCCGAAAACAACAAGTATATTTTAACCTCCGAAATTGTAAAAGAAATCCAGGTGCTGCGCGAACGTAAAACAGAACTTAAATCAGAAGTCGTTAAGGACAAACTGGAACTGGATCACCAGTTTTCACAGCCTTTATTACCCATTGAACTGGATATTAAATTTACGCTTCCGGCAACCGAAGCTTCAACCGATTTTGGGTTGGAACTTTACAATTCGAAAGGCGAAAACCTATTGATCGGCTACGATAAAGCCAAAGGCGAATTTTATGTAAACAGAACCAATGCCGGCAACAGTGATTTTTCAAAAGATTTCAGCGGAATACACGTTTCGCCATTTGCTCTTAACGGCACTGCAGTAGATATGCACCTGGTTATTGATGATGCTTCGGTTGAACTGTTTGCTATGAGCGGTAAAGTTGTAATGACCGAAATATTCTTCCCTACCGAAGGTTTCTCAGGAATAAGGTTTTACAGTAAAAACGGGAATGTGCAACTTGATTCAGGTTCCGTGTACAAGCTCACTTCGATTTGGAAATAAATACCGAAAAAAAAATCAATTAATGAGTAAAAGCAAAGCAGATCTGAAAATATTGAAAAAATTAAAGATGGTTGGTTGATTGAATAATTGAGGTTTGGTTGCAACCTGGTTCTGAAGTGTTCCGTTAAACAGGACATTGAGGTTCCAGGTTGTTTTAATATGGGATTGCTGGTTTAAATCAGATTATCGATCACTGAGTTACAAAACATCATTTGCAATTATAACAGGCAAAGTTGTCGGGTTGGTTGCTCAATTTAATATTGAAATGAGCTTCAGTTTTACTACCGCTGAGCTGATTATTATGAATCTGCTGAAAAACATACATCAAGCATATAATCAGCGGAATAAGAAGCAATATGGACGTGTCAAATGCAAGGGAAATGAACAATATGAGTAACAACTGGTGCATCATATATTTGACTTCGTCGAGCCCTGCGGG
>CAZBZA010000866.1:0-1580 GCA_964495865.1 uncultured Lentimicrobiaceae bacterium | reverse complement strand
AATTGGCAAACGAGTGTAATTGCCGTGACTGATAGCCGTAAAACCGGTCAGTCAAAAGGTTCGGTGAAAGCGTTTAAACCTCTTTCGGCACAGATTGCCATGCCAAGGTTCCTGGTTGAAGGCGACAGTGTGAATGCTATCGGAAAAGTAATTAACTACGATGCCGGAACCGTACCCGGAAATTCTGAACTGAAAGTTGACGGCAACATGCTTTTTAGCCATGCCATTGCGTGCACCAACGTGGTAATCGACACGCTGCCTTTTGTGGCAACGGCCAACGACTCGGTTAATATTACGTATAGTTTTCGTTCTGATAACGGTTACTTCGATGGCGAATCACGAAATCTCGAAATAATTCCTAAAGGTACCGATCTTAATCTTGGACAGTTTTTTGTTCTTCATTCGGATACCATGGTTGTTGCACCGGTTTTTGAATCAGGTAGCGACAGCGTTACTATCACCCTGGATATTAGCGAACTGGCCGTTTTACTCGATGAAGCCGGGAAAGTGGTATCCTATGTTCACAACTGCAACGAACAAATGGCTTCAAAACTGAAAGCACTGCTTTGCCGTAAACTGATCCAGGAATTCAGGGCAGAGCCTTTTAAACATGACAGGGAAATAAATAAACTTATCGGTTTGCTTGAGCAAAATCAGAATGATGAAGGAATGTGGGGTTGGTGGGGTAAAAGCAGCACGTCGTTGTGGATGTCGAGGCACATCATCGAAGCCCTGGCATCAGCCGAAAAGGCAGGATACGAAGTAAGTTATGACAAACAACGCACATCACACTACCTGATCTGGAATTCGACCGAAAACCAGCAAAATGATGCTTTCATTGTTGCTCAGTTACTTTCAGCAATGCCTGAATTTGTTGGGTTGGGGGAAGTTGTTCAAAACCTGGAGAGGAAGAAAAATCGCACACTCACCGAAAGCATGTATATTCTTGAACTCCGTCAGAAGCTGGGCTTCCCCATCAACCTCGACAGTCTCGTAAGCTCGTTTGATACAACTATTTATGGAAATGCATACATCCCGAATGGAGCTGACTATTACTATACTTACAACAATACAACTTCAGCCACTCTTTCTGCCTACCGGATCATCCGCAACAGTGGCAAATATGCTGATTTGTTGCCCCTGATCAGAAATTATTTTTTCGAAACCAGGCGATCAGGGAGCTGGCGAAATACATTTGAGTCAACCAACATTATCGAAAACATTTTACCCGACATAACCACAGGTGCGTTTAAAAAACACATGGTTATTTTCGAAGGTGATGTGAACCGGACAATTGACACTTTCCCTTACACTTTCAACGTGCCACCCAAAGCTCAGTTTACTATTCAAAAAACAGGTGTCAGCCCGATATATGTAAGTACTTTCCAAACTGTTAGAGACGAAAATCCTGCTGCTAAAACTGATTATTTTAAAATTTCAACTGAATTCCGGAATACAGCAAAAGGCAACACGTTTGTAGCTGGCCGGAAAGTTACCTGTTCGATATCCGTAGATGTGAAAAAGGACGCCGATTATGTTATGATTCAGGTTCCGATTCCTGCAGGATGCTCATACGATGT
>CAZBZA010000865.1:0-1587 GCA_964495865.1 uncultured Lentimicrobiaceae bacterium | reverse complement strand
ACAATTAAAAATATTAAATATTGTTTCGACTATAATCGAAACTTTTATCTTATCTTTGTATAATTACAATCATAACCTGATAAATATGATACAACGGGAACGATATCTGGAACGAATAAAACCCTTTATTGATAAACCTGTAATAAAAGTAATTACGGGAATTCGTCGGTGTGGGAAAAGCACATTTCTAAAGCTTATAGTCAACTCATTACTTGAAAAAGGAGTAAGCCCGGAAAATATTCTGCTTATAAATAAAGACTCACTTGAATTCGATCAACTAAAAACCTACCAGCAACTGGCAACTTATGTTATCGAACATTTCAGGAATGTCACTGGTAAAAAGTACTTATTTATTGACGAAGTACAGGAAATTGAAGGATGGGAAAAAGCAATATCAAGCTTTCTATCCGATGACATGGCAGACTTATTTATCACAGGTTCAAACTCAAGAATGCTCTCGTCAGAACTGGCTACTTATATCTCCGGCAGGTATGTTGAATTCAAAATGTATCCACTTACATTCTCTGAATTTTTGCAATTCCGCAGCAATACCGAACCTGAAAAAGCAGAGTCAGAATTTGGACTATTTATGAAATATGGCGGTTTCCCGGGCATTCACCACATGGAATATGACGATGAAGTTATTGATCAGTATATAACATCCATTTACAGTACCATTCTTTTAAAAGATGTTGTATCACGGAATAATCTGCGGGATATAACACTTCTGGAAAGAATATCTCAATACGCAGCAAATAATTGTGGAAATATTACATCATCAAAAAAAATATCCGACTTCCTTAAATCACAAAAAGTAAAAGGATCAGTTGATACTGTTCAGAATTATCTGAGTATGCTTAGCGCTGCATTTATCTTCCATAAAGTTGCCCGATTTGATATTAAAGGAAAACGTCTGCTCGAAATACATGAGAAATATTACATGGGAGATATTGGATTAAAACACAGTATGCTTGGCTATAAAATGAACGATATTTCCGGACACCTCGAAAATATCGTCTTTCTTGAACTTTTAGCCAGGGGATATAAAGTTAGTATTGGAAAAATCAATGAATTAGAAGTCGACTTTATTGCTACCCGAAAGGATCAGCAGATTTATATCCAGGTTGCCTATCTACTTACAGATAATAAAACTATTGACCGTGAATTTGGGGTTTTAGAAAAAATCAATGATAACTATCCTAAAATTGTTTTATCTCTCGACAAATTCCACAGCACTGATCGGAATGGGATCAAATGGTATAACCTGATTGAATTCCTGAGAACCGAAGACTTTTGATTTTTTGCAGGCGAGATATTTTATTAATGCGCCGCCAGCCAGTTATCCCCCGTATTCATCTCCACCTCCACCGGAACATCAAGCGGTAGAGCAGTTCGCATCAAATCGCCAACAATCTGTTTAACCTGTTCCACTTCAGGTTTATACACATCAAAAACAAGTTCGTCGTGAACCTGCATGGTCATGCGGCTTTGGAGTTTGCGTTTCTGGAATTCGTTGTAAATATTGATCATGGCAATTTTGATCATATCGGCAGCTGAGCCTTGTATGGGAGCGTTGATGGCATTTCG
>CAZBZA010000864.1:0-1588 GCA_964495865.1 uncultured Lentimicrobiaceae bacterium | reverse complement strand
GTAAGCAGCGATTCTTCATACATAAAACGCTTGTCGAACCAGCCATGTTCGCCGGTATAAAATCCCTGGTCGGAGGTATAAACAATCAGCGTGTTTTCGAATAAATCGTTTTCCTTCAGGTAAGCTACTATTTCGCCCACACTTTCGTCAACGGATTGCACGGTAGATAAATAATCGTGCATATACCGCTGGTATTTCCATTCGGCTAATTCTTTTCCACTCAGGTTTTGAGCAAAATACGCTTCATTGAGCGGAGCATATACATTTACCCATGCAGCCCACTGTTCAGCATCCATGCGCGCTTTCCAGTTATCAAAACCTTGATTATTGATACTGTCAGGATACCCTTTTACGTTAAGTTTCAGATCGTACCCATCGGCCATATCCCGGGCAATACTCATTTCCTGGGCCCCGGCAGTGGTTTCGCGGCCTGCATATTCATCAAAGTAATTTGCAGGAACCGGAAAACGGACCCCTTGAAAAGCGTTCAGATGCTTTGGCGAAGGCAGCCAGTTACGGTGAGGCGCTTTGTGATGAACCAGCAAACAGAAAGGCTTGTTTTTGTCTTGTCTACTCAACCAGGCTATACTCTTTTGGGTGATCAGGTCGGTAACATAGCCATGTTCGTTCACCCGTTTCCCGTTATCAATAAAATCGGGATTGTAATAATCGCCCTGTCCGGGAAGTATGTTCCAGTAATTGAAACCCGTAGGATCGCTTACCAGGTGCCATTTACCAATAACAGCAGTTGAATATCCTGCCTGCTGCAATAATTTCGGAAAAGTTTGCTGAGTGCCGTCAAAAGTATTGTCGTTGGTCATAAAACCATTGATATGACTGTATTTGCCGGTTAGCAAAGTAGCCCGGCTCGGACCGCAAATGGAATTGGTTACGCAGGCATTGGTAAACCTCACACCCTGATCAGCAAGTTTATCGATATTGGGCGTCTGGTTCAATCCGCTTCCATAGCAGCTGATAGCCCTCGAAGCATGATCATCGGCCATAATGAAAATAATATTCATCGGCTTCTTTTGCTCATGGCGGCACGATATCATTATTAAAACACTGAAAAATATCAGACATAGCGCAAACATTTGTCTCTTTCTCATTTTCCCGAAATTTATTGAAAGCTAAAATAATTGAATAAGTAAAAGTAAGATTCGTTTTGTAAAAATATTCAGAAAAAACAATGTTTTAATTATGGTTAAACCATAATAAAACCATATTCGTACCTTTGAAAAGATCATTCAAAGATAATATTTCAATAAAACCCGGATGAACCAACATATTGCACATATCGCCCTCCTTGTGAATGATTATGACGAGGCCATTGAATTTTATACTGGCAAACTGCATTTCACTCTTGTGGAAAACACTGTGCTGAGTGATGCAAAGCGCTGGGTGCGTATAGCTCCGCCCGGTTCAACCGGATGTTGCCTTTTACTTGCGAAAGCTGTCAACGACGAACAAAAAAGCAGGATTGGCAACCAAACCGGCGGAAGGGTTTTTCTGTTTCTGAATACAGATAATTTTGAAAGAGATTATCAGAATTTGCTCGATAACCGTGTTACTATTATCCGGCCACCTG
>CAZBZA010000863.1:0-1589 GCA_964495865.1 uncultured Lentimicrobiaceae bacterium | reverse complement strand
TTAACAGAAATTTAGAAAGCTTCTAAACACGCTGAAGTGCCCGTGTTTAAAAATTGATGTACATTTGTACATATGTTACAGGCATTTAAGGCATATATCCGCTCAACAAAATTATTTCAACAAGATGATCGTATTCTACTGGCTGTCAGCGGTGGAGTCGATTCGGTTGCTATGGTTAATTTATTCAGGGATGCAGGTTTTCAGTTTGGTATAGCACATTTTAATTTCAAACTAAGGGGAGCAGATTCGGAAGGAGATGAAGTTTTTGTAAAATCACTTGCCGAAAAAGCTGGCGTACCTTTCTATGTTAAACATTTTGACGCAAAGCAACATGCCTCGGAACATAAAATTTCCATTCAAATGGCAGCCCGCGACTTACGATATGCCTGGTTTGATGAACTGTTAAGCGAACATGGATATGATTATGTATCAACGGCTCATCATCTCGACGATCAGGCTGAAACATTTTTCATTAATATCCTCAGGGGCGCCGGGATAAGCGGAATGCACGGAATATTGCCCAAACAGGGCAAAATTATCCGTCCGTTGATGTTTACCACCCGCGACCGCATAATGGAATACATGCTTAAACAGGATCTCGCCTGGCGCGACGACCGGTCGAATAAAAGCCGCAAATACCTGCGTAACAAGCTCAGGCACGATGTGTTATCCGAATTGAGCAAAATCAGTCCCAAATTCAGTTATAAGCTTAACGAATCCATTTGCCATCTGCGTGATGTCGAAACAATATATAATCAGCACCTTGCCGGCGTTACTGCTGATCTGGTTCAAAACACACCCGAAGGTATCCTTATTTCTATCGACTGGATTTACGAATATGAACCTCACGAAACATACCTTTTCGAATTATTGAAACCTTATGGTTTCCCGTTTCCGGTTATAAAAGAAATTGTGAGATCACTCGATACTTTTTCAGGCAAAGTATTTTATTCGCCTACCCATCGGCTTCTGCGCGATCGCGAAAACTTCATTATTCAGCCCCTGTCGGAAATAGCTGCCGAAACACCTGAGGATAGTGCTTATTTTATTAACAAAGGAGTGAACCATATAGAAGAACCCGTTTGCCTTCGTGCTGATGAAACTGATCAAATTACAGATTTACCAATGGGTAAAGCATCCGTGGCCTGTCTCGATCTGGAGAAACTGGTTTTCCCTCTGCAGTTGCGCAAATGGGAAAAAGGAGATTGGTTTATGCCTCTTGGCCTTAAAGGCAAGAAAAAACTAAGCGATTTTTTTGTTGACCAGAAGATCTCGCTTGCCGATAAAGAAAAAGTATGGTTACTTGTTTCAGGAGTTGATATTGTATGGGTTATTGGCAAGAGAATTGATAACCGTTACCGCATTACGCCAAAAACAAAAAAAGCTTACGTGATCTCCTGTAAAGAAGAAAACCCTGAAACCGAAACGTTTTCGTGTGGTTGCAGTTTGTTCAGGTAAATCAAGTTGAATGTTTAAAGGGTTTGAAGAGTTTGAAATGTTTGAAGAGTTTGAAGAGTTCCGAAACGCGAAACTCTTCAAACCCGAAACCCTTCAAACCCGAAACCCGAAACCCTTCTAACCCGAAACCC
>CAZBZA010000862.1:0-1590 GCA_964495865.1 uncultured Lentimicrobiaceae bacterium | reverse complement strand
ATGCAATGGTTTGCTGATGCCAAACTGGGCATTTTTATCCATATAGGTATTTATGCGGTTGATGGAGTTGACGAATCGTGGAGTTTTCATAACAAAAAGATAAGTCATGCCGATTACATGAAACAACTTAACGGCTTCACGCTCAAAAAATACGATCCCGCTATGTGGGCCGACCTGATTAAGGAAAGTGGCGCCAGGTATGCTGTTATCACTACAAAACATCACGACGGCGTGGCCATGTACGATACCAAAATGAATAACCTGAGCAGTGTGAAAGCCACTCCTGCAAAAAAGGATATGATTACACCTTTCTTCGCTGAATTGCGCAAACGCGATATAAAATGCGGTGCATATTACTCGCTTATCGACTGGACACATCCTGATTACCCGGGTTTCCTGAAAGACAGCGCGCGCTATAAAGTTGAGAATGACTATGAGCGTTGGAACCGCTTCCGGCAGTTTTTTCAGGGTCAGATAAGGGAAATCAGTACACAATTTAAACCTGATCTTTGGTGGTTCGATGGCGATTGGGAGCACAGCGCCGAACGATGGGAATCGGAAAAAGTACGCAATATCATATTGTCAAACAATCCAAAAGCAATCATTAACAGTCGTTTGCAGGGTTATGGCGATTACGAAACGCCGGAGCAAAACTTTCCTGTTACACGCCCGAAATTCAACTGGTGGGAACTGTGCATGACAACCAACGATAACTGGGGATTTCACAACGACAACAATTGGAAAACGCCTTATGAAGTGATCACTATTTTTGTGGATGCCGTTGCTAACGGAGGAAATCTTTTGCTCGATATGGGTCCGAAGGAAGATGGAACCATTCCCGAAGAGCAGATACATGTGCTGAAAGAGCTCGGCGCATGGAACAAAAAGAACGGCGAAGCTATTTTCAACACCATCGGAGGCATCCCGCAAGGACATTTTTATGGACCGACCACCATGTCGAAAGACTCAACCACTCTGTATCTTTTTCTTCACGGCCAAACCAGCGGGCAAATTATGCTGAAAGGCCTCGATAACAAAATCCAGGAAATTACAGTTGTTGGAAACGGGACAAAACTCAATCATAAAATTGTAGGTAAAATTTCGTGGAGCCATGTTCCGGGGCTTGTTTATATTGATGTACCTACGGTTGTTCTCGATAAATATGTTACAGTTTTGAAACTTAAACTGGACAAACCTATTAAACTCTACCGGGGACAAGGTGGCTTTAATTAAGAATGAAAACCTGGAATAAATAAAATTTCCGATTTTTCGCTGAACATCAAAACCCATAAACAGAATGAGAAGGTTTTTACTTGTAATTTTCACAATCCTTTCATGCTCTGTGCTTTTTGCCCAGCAAAAGTCAGTTCCGGTATATATTTCCGGGAACGAAGGTTATAAAAGCTTCCGGATACCTGCAATAATCAAATTATCCGACGGACAACTTCTGGCTTTTGCCGAAGGTCGCGTTGGCGGCAGCGGTGATTTTGGCAACATCGATATTGTATTAAAACGAAGTTCCGACAATGGAAAAACCTGGAGTTCCATTGAAAAAGTAATAGATTATGACTCATTGCAGGCAGGAAATCC
>CAZBZA010000861.1:0-1592 GCA_964495865.1 uncultured Lentimicrobiaceae bacterium | reverse complement strand
CGCTGATCTGCCTTCGGTCGGTTCGGCAATTTGACAATTTAATAATTTGAAAATTTGAGGATTGGAAAATTTGAGGATTGGAGAATGGGAAGAATGGAAAATTTGATGCCTAAGTGTATTGTTTATGATTCAGCTAGTTTAGAAATAGTTGCTTTAGGATCAGTTGAGGAGAATACAGTATTCCCGGCAACAAGAATATCAGCTCCTGATTGTACCAGTTTCGATGCATTCGATAGATCAACTCCCCCATCAACTTCGATCAAAATACTTTTCCCACACGACACTATCATTTGCTTCAGTGTTTTGATTTTCTGATACGTATTTTCAATAAACTTTTGTCCGCCGAAACCCGGATTTACTGACATGATTAGAACAAGGTCCAATTCCGGTAATATTTCGGATAAAACATTAACCGGTGTATGTGGATTAAGAACAACACCGGCTTTCATCCCTAATTCTTTCACCTGTGCAACAGAACGATTAAGATGAACCGATGCTTCGTAATGAAAAGTAAGAATATCAGCACCTGCATCGCGGAAAGCTTCAAAATATCTTTCCGGCTGGACAATCATAAGATGAACATCCAGGATTTTACTGGTCGCTTTCCTCACAGCTTTTAAAATCGGAATACCGTATGAAATATTCGGTACAAAAACACCATCCATAACATCAATATGTATCCACTGGGCTTCGCTGGTGTTAATCATTTCAATATCTTTTCCCAGGTGCAGGAAATCGGCAGATAAAATTGAAGGTGCGATTATTGGCATAAAATTCGGTTTTGTTTAATTCTTAAAAGATGAATGACTAAAAGTAGAGAAAAAACCTATTCAAAAAAAAAGAGCGGACACACATCCGCTCTTTTTTTGTTTAACCCAAATAGGTTTTCAGTATTTTGCTGCGTGCAGTATGTTTAAGTCTGCGAATAGCTTTCTCTTTAATCTGCCTTACGCGCTCGCGGGTGAGATCAAATTTCTCGCCGATTTCTTCGAGAGTATAAGGATGACTTCCGTTGAGGCCGAAATAAAGTTTGATAACATCGGCTTCGCGAGGTGTTAAAGTAGAAATGGCGCGATCTATTTCTTTGCGAAGTGATTCATATAACAGGCCGGTTTCGGGAGTTGGTCCGTCATCGCTGCGAAGAACATCGTACATTGTGTTGTCTTCATCCTGAATTAGCGGAGCATCCATGGAGACATGGCGGCCACTGTTGCGCATCGATTCTTTTACTTCATTCTCACTGATTTCGAGCAATGTTGCAATTTCATCGCTGTTAGGCTCACGTTCGTATTCCTGTTCGAGTTTGGCGTAGGCTTTATTAATTTTGTTTATCGCTCCGATTTTATTGAGCGGAAGCCTGACAATACGCGATTGTTCGGCCAAAGCCTGCAGAATTGACTGACGGATCCACCATACTGCGTAGGAAATAAACTTGAATCCGCGGGTTTCGTCGAAACGCTGGGCAGCTTTGATAAGTCCGAGGTTTCCTTCGTTAATAAGGTCAGGCAGGCTGAGTCCCTGGTTTTGGTACTGTTTTGAAACAGATACTACAAAGCGAAGATTTGCTTTTGTCAGTTTTTCGAGAGCTGCGC
>CAZBZA010000860.1:0-1597 GCA_964495865.1 uncultured Lentimicrobiaceae bacterium | reverse complement strand
TATACCTCATTCGCGTTATCCCGGGGCAAAAATTCATTTACATAGGTTAATTCCAGTTGTAAATCATCCGTAACAAAGTAGCCCCCTCCAATCTCAAAGCGGTTGCGGTCAAAAAAAGTTATACCAGTAGATTTAGCGTCGGGCTTAAAAAATAATTCCTCGGAGGTGACAAAATAAGCTATCCCTTTTCGCAACACCTTTCCATTGATAGGTTTCACATATTTTATCATCTGGCGATACCGGTACTTATCCTCATAAACGCCCTCCGAATTCATCATAAACCTTAGTTCTCCCCTCATCCTGGTGTAGAGGGTATAACCGGTTTTATGGATATAATATTGGCCTTGAAGACTAAGCCGCCATTCAGGTGAAAAATACTGCCCGATATCGGGCACATCCTTGTTATGATAATAAGCCAGTGAAGAGGAAAGTTTCCACCTCGGTGAATAGTAATAATGAACCCAGCCCGAAAGATACCTTTGAATATTGGTGCTTAAAATCCTGGGTTCAGAGGGCGTGTTGCTGAAAGTGCTTCCAATATAAATTTCTGCTGCAACCTTATCGCTGACGGCGCGTACAAACTGTAATTCATTTCCTAATTGGGTATAACTGTTAGTTTGCGAACTTGCATTTTCCGACGAAATAACAAAGAAAAAAAGCAGGATCAGTACCCGATTCAGGGATTTAATCATATTGAACTGATAAGAATTATATGCTTTTATTCTTTTCATAAAATACATCACCGGATATACACCGTTAAACAGTCTGTTATGCTCCGGGGAAATACAAACTCCTGAAGCCAAATGACTACAAATTTCCACAAAGCTACAGCAAAAAAATAATCAATTTAGCAACATCATGGAATTATTTATACACAGGATGATCAAAATAACAGTCTGAAAGAGCACTTTTTTGTAAATAATGATATAGCTTTGTTAGGGAGAAATGCCTGCGATTTAACTTCTCATTTTTTCAGATTAATAACGACCGATATGATAAATGCATTTTTCTGGGGTTTCATAGCTACATTTTCCCTTTTTATCGGAGGGTTGATCGGTATCCTTTTCAAAATTGGTAAGCGCCCGCTTGGGCTGATCATGGCTTTCGGAGCCGGTGTTTTGTTTTCAGCAGTTGCCTATGAACTCGTTTTTAAATCGATAAAATCTTCATTGGGCAGTGGGGCTTCCTTGATTGGAATTCTCACCGGGGCAATCACTTTTTTCGTGGTCGATCTGCTGATAAGCAGGATGGGAGCCTCAGGACGTAAAAATATTTCTGGCATTCACAAGGGAAATATGGCCTTACCGATAGTACTCGCTACAATTCTGGATGGTATCCCGGAAACG
The DNA here is from genome assembly GCA_964495865.1 of uncultured Lentimicrobiaceae bacterium. Taxonomy (GTDB): domain Bacteria; phylum Bacteroidota; class Bacteroidia; order Bacteroidales; family UBA4417; genus UBA4417. The sequence goes on along the minus strand of CAZBZA010000860.1, from coordinate 251 downwards.
CTGGTTATCGGCTTGAGTTTACTGACCGGAGGCGAAGTGGGACTGGGAATGCTTGTAGCAGTTTTCATCTCTAATCTTCCCGAAGCTATTGCCGGAACTTCAGGTATGATGGCAGGAAAATGGAGAAAGGGCCGGATATTATTGCTATGGCTTTTAATTGCTGTAGTCTGTGCTTTTAGCTCACTGGCAGGCTACGCACTGCTCGAAAATACAACCCCCGCTGTAATCTCTTTTATTCAAACATTCGCTGC
>CAZBZA010000859.1:0-1598 GCA_964495865.1 uncultured Lentimicrobiaceae bacterium | reverse complement strand
AAAGCAATTGCCGGATCAGCCTCCGCTTGGCGTGTTGAAAGTGATTTACGATTACAAAATATTAAGTGAGTTATCATTCCGGGAACTGGAGGAAAACAATTTCCTTCAGTTATTACCTGTTAATGATCAGAAGAGTTTTCCCAATCTTCGTGTTGGCAATACTCCGCTTTATGAAATTGATTCACTCGATGGTCAGAAAAACGATTTTGAACTTTACCTGAAGGACGATTCGCAAAACCCGACTTTCTCCTTTAAAGACCGAGCTTCTGCTGTAGTTTCAGCTTTCGCGAAAGAAAACGGAATTGATACCATAGTGGCTGCTTCTACCGGAAACGCAGGTTCATCTTTAGCCGGAATGTGCGCGGCACAAGGTCAGAAAGCAGTGATTTTCGTTCCTTCAACAGCTCCAAAAGCCAAGCTTACACAAATCATGATGTACGGAGCAACTCTGGTTCCTGTTGCCGGAAATTACGATAAAGCCTTCGACCTCAGTATTGAAGCAACCAAGCGCTTCGGCTGGTACAACCGAAATACCGCTTATAATCCATTTACTATCGAAGGCAAGAAAACGGTCTCGTTTGAACTTTACAGCCAATTGAATGAGCAGGTACCTGATTTTATTTTCGTTCCTGTTGGCGACGGTGTAATCATTTCCGGTGTTTATAAAGGATTTGAAGATTTACTTGAGTTAGGTATAATTACAAAAATGCCTGTAATTATAGCTGTTCAGGCTGCCGGAAGTTGCAATCTCATTGAAAATATTGGTAAGGAAGAATTTGTTTCAACTCCGTCGGCTACAATAGCTGATAGCATTTCAGTTGATATTCCCAGGAATTTCCATATGGCAGCCGGATACATCACAAAATATCATGGCCAATCCATTACAGTTTCCGATAATGATATTCTGAGCGCTTCCTCCTTCCTGGCAAAAAACACAGGGATTTTCACTGAACCAGCTTCCGCTGCTGCGTTTGCAGGATTTCTGGATCACAAAAAGAGGAATTTGATTCCAAAAGCCTCAACCAATGTTGTTTTGCTATCAGGTAGCGGATTGAAAGACCTGAATGCTGTGCAGTCGCTCTTCGAAATTCCTCAGCCGGTGAAGCCTGATATTGATTCCGTTGAGATGTTTTTGAAAACAGTTGTCTTTTAATCTGTAGTTTTAAACAACCTAATCTTCGAATTTTTATGAAAGGCTACGCAAAGCGAAACCGGATATTTCTGATAATGTGGATATTATCTACTATTTTGCCAAGTATATCCGCACAGAACGATACCCTTCTGAATGCTTCGGTCCGTTGCTATACAGGTGAATGGAATCTTGTATTCAGTGATGATTTCGAAGGAAATTCGCTGGATGGCAACAAATGGATAACCTGGTTTCCTTATACCGATGATGGAAGTGATAAATGCACATTTTGCCGCACCCACGGAAATGAAGGACAAATATTCCGTGATGAAAATGCTGTAGTAAGTGATGGAAGTCTGAAACTAATCGCACGAAAAGAAACCGGCGAATGGATGGGCGAAACCAGGGATTATTCTTCAGCCTTAATCCATTCGAGGCATGAGTTCGGGATGGGAAAATACGAAATACG
>CAZBZA010000858.1:0-1601 GCA_964495865.1 uncultured Lentimicrobiaceae bacterium | reverse complement strand
ACAAAGAATAAAAAACTCACGGCATGGGTTTGGGATGTTTTAAATACTCCTGCCAACGAGCCTTACTTCCAGGGCGAAAAGGTTGATGCAATTATCCGGAAGCCTACCGGCATGGTGCGGCTTACTGTAATAAACGAATCCGGATGCTTTGCATTCATTGATAAAGAGTTCCAGGTATGACACATTTTATCCGGCAACAATTTCTGCACGTAAACCTGCAAGGTTCTGAACCCGAAGGATTTGCGCTGCAGCAGCGTTTGCCGGAGCTGTATTACACCAAACTGTTGCCGGCCATCGAAAAGGCACTCGATCAATGTGCTGTACCAGGCAAATTTCTGGTTATAAATAAACTGGAAATTGATATCGGCAACATTGACCTTTCAAAAATGGATCAGGAATTGCCGGCGGGAATTGCGGAAAAACTAGTTCAACAAATTAAATATGAGCTATTTAATACATCGACAAATAATCAAAACACTGAAAAAGATATTTATTACGCTGAGTTACTGGATAACCGTTGGGATGTTTTTATTTACTTCCTGAAAAACGGGTTTCTTCCCTGGAATTTCAAACTGCCCGCAAATAAAACGCTGGAGGAAGTGGTAGCTGAATTCTGGATCGAAGATTCAAGTGCACGAAGAAATCCATTGCCTGTTGCCCGAATTGCTGAAGCTGCAAAAACAACGCTTTTCGCACGGCGACTTGTGATGCAGTTTTCGAAACCATTCGTAAAAATGCTTCTCGAAGAAATTGCATCCGGAAGTTCAAAAATACCTGTAAAACTGATTGATAATGTAAGATCAATACCATTATCAGCAGAGGAATTCAGCCTTGTAAGGAGCCTGATTTTAGAAAAATCAGTATTACAACTTACTTTGGAGGGCGTAATTTCGAAAGAGGAAATTTCGAAACAGGTATTGGAAGAATTGCGTTACAAAACAGATTTGTTCTTAAAGATCTCAGGTGTTTTTGAGCATACCTGGCTCGAAATAAAACCACCGGAAATAAAACCATTTACCTACCGGCAAAATGCCGCTGAAGAATCTGCCATTTCTGAAATCAAAGAAGGGATTTATATTGACAATGCAGGTATGATCCTGCTCCACCCATTCCTTCCCCGTTTATTTGAAGGACTGGGGATAGCGCAAGATTCGCGGATTCTGCAACCTGAAAAAGCATTGGCTTTACTCCATTATCTCACCACAGGATCAACAAAAACACCTGAATATGAATTGGTTCTGCCTAAAATTCTTTGCAACATTCCTCTTTCAATTCCAATACCTTCAGAAATAGAAATTACAAGTGCTGAAACTGACGAAGCCACTGCTCTGCTTGATGCTGTAATCAGACATTGGGAAGCATTACGAAACACATCGCAGGATGGATTGAGAGGCACATTTCTGTTAAGGCCTGGAAAGCTTTCACTTAAAAATGACGGCGACTGGCTTTTACAGGTCGAACCGCGCACTTTTGATATACTGCTTGATCAGCTACCGTGGGGCATTACGATGGTAAAACTTCCCTGGATGGAAAAAATGATATGGGTTGAATGGAGAGGGTGAAATGGGGGTTAGGATTTTGGGGATAGGATTTAGGGAGGT
>CAZBZA010000857.1:0-1603 GCA_964495865.1 uncultured Lentimicrobiaceae bacterium | reverse complement strand
ATAGATGTAATATTAAGAAGGGGGGTATTATTTAGTGACAAAGCATCTTTTTTGTTTCGTAAAAATATAATAGTTTAATGTACAAAGCAACTGAACGTGCTTGTCTGTAAAAGATCTAAATAACTAAGGATAAAACTGCTGATTTCAGGATTCAAAATCAGTATTAATGATAGAATTCCACAAAATACAATTAACTTCATTTCTGTATCAGCTAGTACTATATTAAATAGGATTGATACTTATTTGCATTTGTAATTGAATTGAAATAATCGGAAAGCATCAATGGCAGCACTGAATATGCTCAGGGGGAAATTAATTGAGTAATTGTTCAGAAAAGACTGCAGCATTGCGATACCATATCTTGTTTTAGTCAAACGAACCTATTTATAAGCTGTTAATTATCAGATTGATAGCTTCAGATGAAGATGCTTTTTCGTAGCATTGAAAACATTCACAAACTTTTTTCCGAGAAAGTTTTGATTTTTACAAATTTATACAGACCTTTGCACTCCATTTTGAAAAGCATAAAACCATGTCGAGAATTTGCGAATTAACCGGAAAGAAAATGATTGTCGGAAACTTAGTTTCCCATTCAAATATTAAAACCAAACGTAGGTTTTACCCAAATCTTCAAACCAAACGCTTCTTTATTCCTGAAGAAGACAAATGGATTACACTGAAAGTTTCAACTTCAGCACTCCGCACAATCAATAAAAACGGCATCACTGCATGCCTGAAGGAAGCCCGCGAAAAAGGTTTTCTTATTAACAAGTAGACATTTGTAATGCATATTACCAGAGCTGTTTCCCGCAAGGGTGACAGCTTTTTTTGTTGCCCGGAGGCAGCTCATTAACATTATTTTTGAAAACTACTCACGACAATCTAACTTTAAGAAAGTAAAACAAATATCTTTGCATCTGATGAGACTTTCGTTAGCCACAGCCATAATCATACTTTCAGTGCTTGCAGCCGGCAAAGCCGTTGCCCAGCGGTACAATGACCTTGTGCAGTTTTCGGGTGTTGTGGTTACTGCCGACAGCCTCCGGCCTGTGCCTTTCGCTAATATTGCAGTTGCACAAACAGGTCGTGGTACTACCTCCGATTATTGGGGCTTTTTCTCAATAGTGGTGCATAAAAATGACCTTATAGCTTTTTCGGCTGTTGGCTATAAACCCGGCCTGTTCAGGATACCGGATACACTTACCGAAAACCGCTATTCCCTCATACAGGTAATGTCGTCGGATACTATCATGCTTACCGAAACTGTTATTTATCCCTGGCCGAGCAAGGAACAATTCAGGCACGCATTTTTAACTCTGCAAATTCCGGACGATGATATCGAAATAGCCCGCCGCAACCTGGCATACATGGAAATGCGCGAAATATACGGCCGCAATTACGATCCCGAACGTTACGGTTACACTCCCGGACAGAGCTACCGCAACTACGCCAGCAACCAGGCTGATAAACTTTATTACAACGGCCAAACTATGCCAAATAACCTTCTCAACCCTATTGCCTGGGCAAAGTTTATAAAAGCATGGAAAAGAGGCGACTTTAAGAAGAAGTATTAGAAAGTGAAAAGTGAAGAGTGAAGAGTGAA
>CAZBZA010000856.1:0-1616 GCA_964495865.1 uncultured Lentimicrobiaceae bacterium | reverse complement strand
TTTTTTATAATTTTAATATCAGTCAGATTGTTGATTTTCAATATTATCCATGCATCCAATCCTGATTTTGCATTGCGTATTTCGTTGTTAAGCAGTTTAATAAAATGGTTACGCATATGAAAAGGCGCAACTATAAGTTTCGAAAAACGCGGAGCATTGTAAATGGATTCGAACAGGTGAAAAACGCTGTTAACATCAGCAACAATTTCTTTATTGGCTGTAAAAATGGAAACATCGGTATAAATTTTTGCCGTTGTTTCGTTAAAATTTCCAGTCCCAATGCCTGCATAATACACACTTTTCATGCCTTCTTTCCGGCGTATAAGCAGCAATTTGGCATGGACTTTATAACCAGGAATGGATTGTATAACCCGCACTCCTTCTTCCTGCATTTTTCCGGCCCAGTATATGTTGGCTTCTTCGTCGAACCTTGCCTGCACTTCGAGAAACACTGTTACTTCCTTACCATTTCGGGCTGCATTTATGAGGGCATTTACCACATTCGAATTGCTTGCAACCCGGTAAAGAGTCATTTTAACAGCCCTTACCTGCGGGTCGAGAGATGCTTCGCGCAAAAGGTCGATCAGATAGTGAAACGACTGGTACGGATAATGAAGCAGGTAATCGCGTTCCTTAATTCCTGAAAGTATGCTTTTGGTAACACGTAATCCCTGGTGCTCCAGCGGAGGCATGGATTTGTATTCCATTTCCGGAGTACCGATATTAGGGAAACTCACGAAATCCTTGAAATTGTGGTAACGGCCGCCGGGAGTAATAGTATCGCCCTGGCTGATATTGAGTTTTGCAAGCAGTTGGTTCAGCAGGCGTTCGGGCATATGGCGGTCGTAAACAAACCTTACGGGAGGTGCTATTTCGCGCTGTTTCAGTCCTTCGGCCATCAGTTCGAGAAAACTCTTGGATACATCGGTATCAATATCCATTTCGGCATCGCGGGTAAATTTAACCGCATAGGCTTTGTAGGAATTAAATCCGAAAACCGAAAAAATATCGTTAAGGCAATGCCGTATTACGTCGTCGAGGAGGATGATAAAACGTTTTTCGTTTTCCTGCGGAAGGATTATAAAACGCGACAGTGTATTTACCGGCACTTCGACCAGCGCATATTTTTCCTGCGAAGGTTTGCCTTTTACCTGCAATACCACTGCCAGGTAAAGAGAGTGATCGCGCAGGGAAGCCGCTTTAAGGTTGCTGAGTATGATAGGAAAAAGGCTTGGCCTTACATGCTCGCGAAAGTACTGATCAACAAATTTGCCTTGCTCGGTGGTTAGCTCTTTATCGTTGATTACAAAAATATTATTTTCGGCAAGCTCCTGAATTACAGAATTATAAATCCTTTGAAATTCTTTTTGTTGCGCTTTAGTGATACGGTTTATTTCGCGCAGTGTTTTACGCGGATTCAGATATTTATCATGAAAAATAGTTTTATCCATGCTTATCATACGGTTAACGGTTGCTACCCGCACGCGGAAAAACTCATCGAGGTTATTGGAATAAATCCCAAGGAATTTTATACGGTTAATCAAAGGAGTTGAAGGATCTGCCGCTTCCTGCAGAACCCTTTCATTGAAATAAAGCCAGCTGATCTCGCGGTTAAT
>CAZBZA010000855.1:0-1619 GCA_964495865.1 uncultured Lentimicrobiaceae bacterium | reverse complement strand
TTTGTTGAAGCCCAGGAAATAAGCGAGTGGCGACCTGAAAACCGCACCGGTGTATCAGCCGAAACCGGGCTTTTAAAATCATGGCCTGCAGATGGACCTGCGCTGCTTTGGGAAAATACTGACCTTCAAAAAGGGTTTTCTTCAGTTTCATTTGGCAATAACAGCATTTATACAACCGGAACTAAAGATTCTGTCGATATTCTGTATGCATTAGATATGAATGGAAATATGCTTTGGCAAACCATAATGGGGCGAGCATGGAATGAATCCTATCCGGATAGCCGCGCAACACCAACCGTAGAAGGCATAAAAGTATATACAACAAGCGGATTGGGCGATATTGCCTGCATCGATGGAGTTACCGGTGAAATAATATGGTCGTATAAAGCCAGCGAAATTCACCAGGGCACTTATGGGAAATGGGGCATTGCCGAATCGCTGCTGATCGATGGGGAGAAACTCTATTTTTCGCCGGGTGGACCCGAAACTACTACTATTGCCCTGGAAAAATCGACCGGAAACCTGATTTGGAAATCGGTAAGCCTTAATGATAAACCTGGATATGTTTCGCCAATCCTTGTTGATTATGCTGGCAAAAAAATGATCATAAACGTTTCATTAGGACATGTTTACGCCGTTGATGCTTCAAATGGTGAAATCCTGTGGAAAGTCGCTCATATGAAACCCGCTGACTATAAATGGGAACTGATAAAATGTGTAACGCCTCTTTTTCATAATGGCAATGTGTATGTAACCGGAGGCTATAACACAGGCGGAATGATGGTTACAATGGCTGATGATGCAAAAAGCGCCAATGTAGTATGGACTGACAGCATACTGGATGTTCACCACGGAGGAGTTGTACTTGTTAATGGTTACATCTATGGTTCAAACTGGCTGAACAACGGCAATGGCAACTGGTGCTGCATCGAATGGGAAACCGGTAAAAAAATGTGGGAAGAACCCTGGAATTGCAAAGGCTCCATCATTTCAGCCGAAGGTATGCTCTATATTTATGACGAAAAAAGAGGCAATGTAGGACTACTTAGAGTTAATCCTGAAAAGTTCGACCTTGTAAGTAGTTTTCGCGTGACGCAGGGCTCAACCGGGCCTTATTGGTCGCACCCGGTAATTCGCAACGGAATCCTTTATCTCAGGCATAACAATGCTTTGATGGCTTATGATATTAAGGAAAAGTAATTACTCCTACCACCGAAACCAAAGCCATTTAATATTTTTAGATTTTTACCTTTTGATATCCCCTCCTTCCATAAATACTTGGAAGTTGTACCCTTTTTTACAAAATGATTTTCCGCAATCATTCTGCTATGAATTGTCGCCATTCAGCATGATAAATCGCATTTGTATTGCTATGCCAGATATATTCATTTCATCGGAACAATTCGGATCCGATCAACTGATTTATCTTGATTTTTGGGTATTCCGAACGGAAAGTGAGGATATTCGTCTATTTTATTTCGATAGTAACTACTTTCAAAACTACTTTTGCAATTGAAAAATAAAAGCGTAAAAAAATCATCCTTAAAGCCTTATCTTTCAATCGAAACAACGCAGATAAAAGAACTAATAATACCGAGGAATAATTAATCTGGATATAT
>CAZBZA010000854.1:0-1625 GCA_964495865.1 uncultured Lentimicrobiaceae bacterium | reverse complement strand
AACAATCGAGCACAAAGGCAGGCATTCTGCCCATTGATTTTGTTGAGGGCACATTCGAAATCCCATCGTGTTACTACGAATTTGCTTACAGGTATCCTGATACTGATGGAAAGTTATATTCGGGATTTATTGCAAAATCAGCAGATAAAATTTTCGAAAGCACTGATTTTTACAAGAAATAGATACACACATATTGACAATTTAAAAAGCAGATTATTCTCTTAAAGATAATCTGCTTTTTTTATTCCTCGCATTGTATTGTTTTACAGACATATAGGACTATCAGGTTTATCGTTCAAATCAATTTCAGTGTTTATTGTAACTGATTTTCAGGGATTCAAATGTTTACCCACAATTTATTACTTTTGGTTGCAAATTGAACAGACGAATGACGAAAATTTCAACAATACTTATCATACTCATTTTAAGCAGTTTAAGCCCGACAAATATTTTTGCTCAAAACTACAATTCATTTGCAGGCATACGTATTGGATACGCCCTGCCGATGGGTCAATTTGCATCACATGATTTCGAAACCGGCGGTTACGCATTATTGGGTAAAAGTATCAGTGGCGAGTTTGCCTGGTTTATTACACCCAAAATTGGCTTTGGAATTGATATTTCGAACAGTTCATTTGGATTTGCTTCCGGTTATTACCGCGATGATTATCTTGAAAGTGAACCGTCCTATTCTTCAATGGATTTATTAGCAGGACCATACAAAGTCCAGACGATTATGGGTGGGGTCTATTATAAGGTGAATATTTATAATAAATTTTTCTCCACATTTAAGCTTATGGGTGGAATTTGCACTGCGCGGACTCCTGATAGGTTTTTCGGAGTTGATACTTTCGGAGGAGTGACGCTTAATTTCTGGAAAACAGGTTCACTTGACCGCTCATTTGGAGTTCTGTCAGGTGCTTCTTTTGAATACCATATTTATGAACATGTGAGTTTGCTGCTACAGGCAGATTTCAGCTATTCGGAACAGGGCTTTATTTATGATAATGGTCAGGAGTTATATACTGAATATATGAAAATGCCTATTTTTAAATTACTTCCGGGAGTTAATGTACGTTTTTAAATTTCAAAACCTAAAAAAATGAAAAACATCAAGAAACACTACCATATCAAAGCAACACCAGAGGATATTTTCACTGCGCTTACCAATCCGTTGACCATCGAAATATGGAGTGGAGCTTCGGCCGTAATGGAACCGGTTGCAGGCACTGAGTTTTCGTTATGGGACGGTGATATTACAGGGATAAATATTGAAATAGAAACCGGCAAAAAAATTGTTCAGGAATGGTATTTCGAAGACGAAGAAGGTTTGTCGCCCGAAGATAAATCAATAGTAACCATCAAGTTGCACAATGAAGGAAACTCAACTGATGTGGAACTTCTTCACATCAATATTCCCGACGAAGCTTTTGATAATATTGTTGACGGCTGGGACAGGTATTACTTCAAACCTTTGAAAGAACTAGTGGAAGAATAACATGGAAAGCAGCATAATTCCCCACAACAAACTCAGTGAATTAAAAGTTTCATTTAAAGGCGATGTATTTGCTGACGAATACACCCGTTTAATATATGCTACTGATGCCTCGGCTTACAGGCAAATG
>CAZBZA010000853.1:0-1631 GCA_964495865.1 uncultured Lentimicrobiaceae bacterium | reverse complement strand
CCTTTTCTCACCATGTTTCAGCTTGAGTTTGTTAAAGGCAATGCCCGCGATGCCTTTGCCCAGCTTCATTCGCTGGTAATTACCGAAACCATGGCCAACAAGTTTTTCGGTTCAACCGATGTGATTGGAAAAAGCCTGAAGGTTGACAACAAGCAGGATTATATTATTTCGGGAGTAATCAAAGATCTGCCACTTAATGTTTCATTCCGGTTCAACTGGCTGGCATCGTTCAGTGTGTATGAACAGGAAAATACGTGGCTGGAGCACTGGGGGAATAACAGTATAGCAACTTATGTTGAAACAGAGCCTAATGCTGATGCCAAGGCTATAAATGCCAAACTTTTCAATTTTGTTGAAAGTAAATCCGAAGGAGCCGCAGCCAAAATGTCAATCTACCCCATGAACAGGTGGCGCATGTATGATAGTTTCGAAAATGGCAAAGAAGTTCCCGGACGCATCAAATTCGTAAACCTGTTCAGCCTTATTGCCTGGATCATTTTAATCATTGCCTGCATCAATTTTATGAATCTTTCCACTGCCCGCAGTGAGAAGCGTGCCCGCGAAGTAGGTGTGCGCAAAGTGATGGGGGCAGGCAAAGGGAAACTGATAATGCAGTTTATAGGCGAATCCGTTTTTATGTCGTTCGTTTCAGCAGCGCTGGCAGTAGTCATTATTTACCTTTCGTTGCCTGCCTTTAATGGTATAGTTGAGAAACAATTATCAGCAGGTATTCTGCTGCCAGCACATTTCGTGGCAATAGTACTTTTGGCACTTTTTTGCGGTTTGATAGCCGGAAGTTATCCTGCTTTTTATTTATCGTCGTTCAATCCGGTTACTATTCTGAAAGGTATAAAACTAAAGAACGGCAACAGTGCCGTATACATTCGCAAAGGTTTGGTGGTATTGCAGTTTTCGGTTTCGGTAGTGCTCATCATAAGCACATTAGTCATATACAAACAAATTATACACATTAAAAACCGCGATCTGGGTTACAACAAACACAACCTCATTTATTCCGGTTTGCAGGGGAAAATGCGTCAACATTTTGTAGCTATTAAAAATGATCTTACAGCTACCGGATTTGTTGAAAATGCATGCCTTAGCAAGAGTAACGTATTACAGTTTGGAAGCAATAGCAGTGATTTTTTCTGGGATGGAAAAGATCCTGAAAAACAAATACTTATATCGTTCGAGAATACAAGTCCCGAATATGTTTCAACCATGGGAATGAAACTGGTGGCAGGCCGCGATTTTAATCCCGATATGAAAGCTGACAGCGGAAACATACTTATTAATGAGGCTATGGCTAAGGTTATGAAGAAAAAAGATGTTGTGGGAAGCATTGTATCAACGTACGATTCGAAACATACTGTTGTAGGAGTTATCCGCGATTTTGTATACAACGATATGTACTCGCAGGCTACACCTTTAATTCTGTTTCCTGATACATCAGGAACATTTACACTCTCCATGCGCTTAAAAGCCGGTGCCGACCTTACACAAGCCATTCCGGCAATTGAAAAAGTATTTAAAACACATAACCCGGGCTATCCTTTCGAATACAGGTTTTTGGATGCACAATTCGACAAAATCTTCAAAACCGAAACCCTTATCGGGAAACTGGCAGGCAT
>CAZBZA010000852.1:0-1631 GCA_964495865.1 uncultured Lentimicrobiaceae bacterium | reverse complement strand
TATGCCTGTGCGATTTGGCTGATTTAAAGTACTAACTGTTTTTAAAAAGATTCCACCTCTTTACATTAATTGTTAAACGCCAGTCCTTAATCCGAAACCTTCGGCTTCGTCTGATGTGTGAATATTACAATCCTTTTATTAAATTATGTAAAGGATTCCTGAGCACCTCTGTCTAATTTCGCAATCGTAAAACCGAATAAGGAACAGCAGGAAATTCTGCTTGAAGCTTACTTCAAAAAGAATTCCGTATGCTGTGAAGCCAAAATACCAAAAACAGGCAAGCCGGAAATAGCTGACCAGGTTGCAACACAGCAGAATATTTTATAAATGAAAAAGAACAACGATTTACTCAAAGCTCTCAATTCGCTTCTGATTGAAAAACTCGAAGTAGTGAACAAGTTTATGGTACATTCCGAAATGTGCGAAAACCTTGGATATCGCAACCTTCACCTGGCTATCCAGAAAATGGCCTTGGACCAGATGCTTCTTGCCGAGTGGCTTATTGAGAGGATCAGCTTTCTTGATGATGCCTCTACATTGACCTCCCTCAAAGAAATAATGGTTGAAAAAACTATCTCAGAACTGATCAATAAAAACAAAACTGAAAAACCGGTCACAGTACTTGCGTATAATGACACCATACATCTTGCCCATGAAGCGGATGATCATGCCACTGTCGCACTGCTTACCAAAATGCTTAAAAAAGAAGAGAGTCATCTCGGCTGGACTGAATTACAGCGCAAACGAATAGAGCAGCATGGCCTGGAGAAATACCTGGCAACCCAAATTGAATACCAGGCAAACTAAACCCGATGAACATTAAAAGGCTTGGCTCTGGTTTTACCAGTTTTGCATTAATGCAACAGGCAGCAACCGGATAACTTATTGCTCACATTTTACTCTTCGAAAAGAAAACGCAGACGTTATGACAACCACCGAAAGCACCCTGAAAATAAAAGCAAATAATATAGCCATCAGTTACACCGAAGCTGGACCCGCTGAAGCTCCGGCTATTATTTTCATACACGGTTTTCCGCTCAACAAATCAATGTGGAACAAGCAAATTGATGCATTGAAGGATCAATACAGGGTAATAGCCTTCGACGTCCGCGGGCATGGAGAATCCGAAGCCGGCGATGATCATTTTTCCATTAACCTCTTTGTGAGTGACCTTATTAGCTTCATGGAAAACCTTGCTATTAAAAAAGCCATACTTTGCGGCTTATCCATGGGAGGATACATTGCTTTATATGCTGCTCAAAAACACCCTGACCTTTTTAATGCTCTTATACTTAGTGATACCAGTTGCGCGGCCGATACTACCGAAGCAAAACACAGAAGAATTATGGCAATTGAGGATATCAAGATTAACGGTTTAAAGAATTTTGCCAATAACAGTATTACTAATCTATTCGCACCTGGATCTTTGATTTCCAAAAGTCAGGAAATATCCCTGGTCAGGGATATGATAATGAATACTTCGAGTCAATCCATTTACAATACAATGCATGCCTTAGCCATACGCATGGAAACTTGCAGCCGGTTACATGAAATAAAAATACCCGTGCTGATCCTGGTTGGAATTGATGATATCATAACGCCTCTTTCATCAGCCAAAGTTATGCATGAAA
>CAZBZA010000851.1:0-1632 GCA_964495865.1 uncultured Lentimicrobiaceae bacterium | reverse complement strand
TTCGTTTTTCACTTAACCAATGCTTTTCAACTCAATCCACTTCGCCCTCTTCTTCGCAGTGGGTACAACCCACTTCATCCTGCCTCATAAATACAGGTGGATGCTTTTATCGGACTGTTTCTATTTTAGGAACAAAAGCCCTATATATCTAATGCTTAACGCTTCAAGTCCAAATACGCAAAGCACAAACTAAGCCATGACAGTGGAAGAATTAAAAATACTGATCTCAAAAGGAGAAGGGCTTCAATTAGAGTTCAAACAGGCTTTTAATGCTGAAACCATTGAAACATTGGTTGCATTTGCAAATACAACTGGTGGAAAAGTATTAATTGGTGTTTCCGATACAGGCACAATAACTGGGGTTTCAATAAATCCAGAATCCGTTCAGAATTGGTTGAACGAAATAAAAATGAAAACATCCCCTTCCTTTGTACCTGATGCTGATACTTATGATGTTGAAAACAAACAAATTATTGTATTTACCATTCAAGAGTATCCTATAAAACCGGTCTCAACAAAAGGAAAGTATTTTAAACGGGTTGCTAATTCCAACCACATCATCAATATCTCCGAAGCGGTAAATATGCACTTGCAATCATTTAATACAAGTTGGGATTACCATATCAACAACCAATTCAAAATTAATGATATTTCACTGGAGAAAGTACAAAAGGCAATTGATAATATGAATCAAACCGGTACCAGAATCACCGATGACCCTTTGACTTTTCTTGTTAAAAATGATCTGGTACGCGACGGGATACTTACCAATGCAGCTTATCTCCTTTTCACAAACAGAGAAACTGTAGTTACAACAATAGAATTAGGTAGGTTTCAGTCAGAAATTATCATCAAAGATACAGCAAGGACAAAATCAGATATCCTTTCACAGATTAACCAGGTAATGGATTTTGTCAAAAAACATATCAATAAAGGAATAATCATCACAGGACAACCTCAAAACACACAAAAATGGCAATATCCGTTAGAGGCTATCCGGGAAGTAATCCTGAATATGATCGTCCACAGGGATTATCGTTCCAGTTCCGATTCAATTGTCAAAATTTTTAATGATAAAATTGAGTTTTTCAATCCGGGGCGATTGCCTGATAGCATCACAGTCGAAGATTTACTTGCGAATAATTACAGGTCGACCCCAAGAAATAAACTGATCGCCGACTTTTGCAAAAGTTTAGGCGTCATTGAAAAATATGGCTCAGGCATCAGCAGGATTGTTAATTATTGCAAAACTGGAAACTATCCTATTGCTGAGTTTAAGAATATTTCAGACGGTTTCATGGTTACTTTTTTTAGCCCTCAAACTGAAACTATTGAGGAAAAGGTCGTAAAAAAGGTCGTAGAAAAGGTCGTAGAAAAGGTCGCAGAAAACATAACAGCAAACCAAAAACAAATCATAAGTTATATTCGAGTTGAGCCTAATATAACAGCACTCCAATTATCTAAAATTATTGGTCTGTCTCACAGAAAAGTTCAAGAGAATATTAAAAAGCTTAAGTTGAAAGGATTTATTACCCGAATCGGACCAGCTAAAGGAGGCCATTGGGAAATTACAAAATAAATTTCTCTTTCTTACTCACTTCTCACCTCTCAACTCTCACTTCTCCTTACTCC
>CAZBZA010000850.1:0-1634 GCA_964495865.1 uncultured Lentimicrobiaceae bacterium | reverse complement strand
GGGAAAGCTACACTTAATCTCGATTGTCCGCCATTAAACACCAATACAGGTGAAGATGTTACTATTACGCAGGATGTTTTGGCTAATTTCAATAACCTGGTTAACTGGAATGGGAACGATAACTATGGGAACCCTGTAAGTAGTGGTACTAATATTATTGTTGATATTGATTTCCTTAACAGTCTCACCAACCTGCCATTGTATGATGTGGAAGGTAATGATAAAGGATTTAAAGTTGATATTGTTTATCCAGTTCCTAACCCTCTTCCACCTGAAGGTACAAAATTGCGTATATTTTGGGACGATACCAACCTCTCATCCTGGGGAGGAATTAACAATTCGACTATCGGTTGTTTATATCCTGCTAATTTACCCGTTGTGACAGGCTGTCATAGCTGGACTTTTGCTTCTTACCAGCAGAACCTGAATAATATTAACCTGGGCAATTTCCATACAGTGAATTCATGGTGGTATTACCTTTCACAAGGAACAGTTCAGATACCCGTAGTAATAAACCGTGCTCCGGCAACGCCTTTGGCTCCAACAGGTCCTTCACCGGTTTGCCAGGGGCAAAGTGTTACTTATACAGTGCCTTTGGTTCCTTCTGCAACTTCGTATGTGTGGACTTTACCCGACGGAACATCTCAAACCACAGCAACCAACCAGTTAACTATTACATTTACTGCAGCTATAACCGGAAACATCTCTGTTCATGGTGTAAATGCTCAATGCGGCGCAGGGCCTGAATCACCGGCAATTACAGTTGAAGTATTGGAAAATACGGTCCCGACACTATCAGGAGATAATAATTTGTGTGTTGGTACATCCGGAATGGTTTATACCACCGAAGCCGGAAAGTTCAATTACATTTGGACAGTCTCCACCGGAGGAACCATAACAGCGGGAGGAACTACAACAAGCAATACCGTTACAGTTTCCTGGAATACAGCTGGAGCAAGAAGTGTAAGCGTGAGTTATACAGGTCCGCCACCCATGAACTGCACCTCAGGATCACCAACAGTATTTAATGTAACTGTAAACCCATTACCTGTTCCTGTAATTAACGGACCAGCAACTCCTTGTGTGAATTCGACGGGAAATGTTTACACCACTTCTGTCGGTATGACAGGCTATAACTGGACTGTTTCGGTTGGCGGAATAATAACTTCAGGGCTTGGTACAAGTACGATTAATGTTACCTGGAATACAACAGGGCCTAAAACTGTTACCCTTAATTATACTGATAGCCAAGGGTGTACGGCAACTACACCAACTGTATTTCCTGTTACGGTTAACTCGGTTTCTACTCCGTCAATTGCAGGTCCGGCAAGTGTATGCCAGAATTCAACCGGGAATATTTATTCAACCGAAAGCGGAAATACAAATTATATCTGGAACGTTTCGGCAGGTGGTGTAATAACAGCAGGAGGAACAACATCAAGCAATACAGTTACAGTAACCTGGAATACAAGTGGTTTGCGATCGGTGAGCGTAAATTATACGAATTCAAACTTATGCGCTGCCGGAGCGCCTACAGTTTTTAATGTCAATGTAAATGCACTCCCGACACCGACAATTATTGGTCCTGCTTCAACCTGTGTAAATACAAATGGGTACGTGTATTCCACCCAGGC
>CAZBZA010000849.1:0-1638 GCA_964495865.1 uncultured Lentimicrobiaceae bacterium | reverse complement strand
GTAACATTATTCATTAGTCCGTTGGAGTAGTTAGTAAGGAACTCCTGTGCTTCGCGGGGACTTTTTTTATACAATCTCTGCGCTTCCGCCTCCAGTTCGTTTTGCTTTGTAAATATTTCAGTTTCAAAAGGATCGCGAACTTCCCGCACATCTTCACTTATCTTCTGAAATTTCAGGTTTGCCAGGTTGTCAACAAAATCTATCGCCCAGCGAGCCGATTTTTCATCGTATTTATTCGGATCGTAAGTATTGTATGTTGCGGCTACTGAAAGATTTCCGGCATAAATAGGAACATAGGGACTGAAATACGGATTATCGAGATATACCCAGTAAACACCGCCTATCGCATCAGGCAGCCAGCCACGTAGCTGGCAAATCATTCCGTAATGACCGCGGTGGCGTGCAACCGGACGACGATAAGTCTGTTTTATCAGTTTACGCATATCGCTTCCCGGAAACGGAGTTGCCAATGGGCTTTTTACATAATTTCCTTTACCATCGGGAACCAGCCATTCCGGGTAGGATGTCATATCATAAATAGTGCCTTCGAAAGTGGAACGCTGAAAGGCAATAATATCCTGAACAGAGATTTTTTTCTCTGGCGCAGCCGAAAAAGGATACAACGAAAGTGGCTCAACAACCTGGTAATAGGGCTGCATGCCTTTAAATGGATTTGCAGGATCAAGAAAACGGGCCGGCCATTTTTTTAGGTTTGGGGTAAAAGTCTGGTAGAACAGCCAGAAACGGCTGGTTGCGTATTCCTCGGGTAAGGGTGCATAAACATCCTGCCATATAAATGGTTTTCCTTCCGACGGGTTGTACCAGCCACGGTCAATAGCTTCCTGCATATAATTGGACGAAACCATGAAATTTTTCGTATCCGCTGCATCAATCTCCTTAATAATACTCCAGTTAGGAATCATTAATGCCTGATCGTCGCCTACGCGCTGAGCGGCCCAGATAGCTCCGGGTTTTTTACTTTCGGGAGTCCAGCCAGCTCCAACACCGAATACCTCAAGCACCCAGGCTTCCTCAGTATCAGCAATTACAAGCGCCTCAGATCCATCGCCCGACGAAGGCAGGAAACCGTATTGAGTCATCAGATTGCCGATAAATTGGGTTGCTTCGCGGGCTTTTTTAAATCGCTGCAGCGCGAAAATCATAGCCTGTTCGATTGTCATAATCTGTTTCCCTGTTTCCATTGTAACAATCAATTCCTCGCGCTGAGCTGTGGTGCTTTCGGCTATACCAAGCTGATATTCATTTATATGCGAATATGCCGAGTGGAAATAAGCAAAAGTTTTTTCAACCTGCGGAATATACCCGAGAATAGTTCCATCATCGGTTAGTGCCCTGTCAGCATCCTGTATTCCCCAGTAAACAGGCGCTTTTTCTCCCGGCTTAAATGTTTGCGCCGCAACGCGGTATATTCGCGAATCGGGACCGGTATCGGTATGCGAAATCAGCACAGAACCATCGGATGTGGCTTTTTTGCCAGCAACTATTACAGTACATGATTTTGTATCATTGTTTTGCAAAAGCAAAAGCGAAATGGCAAGAAGAATTATTTTTGAGAACTTCATTTTGCGTAAGGGTTTTGGGTTTGATTGAAATAATAGCGTCAAAGATAGAAAAACA
>CAZBZA010000848.1:0-1639 GCA_964495865.1 uncultured Lentimicrobiaceae bacterium | reverse complement strand
TTTTTCGAAATACTGAGCGGTGTTTGTGCCGGTGTAATTTTATCCAGCTGTTCGAAATACTGCCAGTACAAAGCGCCCCAGGCAACCGTCGGGTTTGGATTGTTAACGGTAACTTTTCCCATTTCAGGTTTAATGGAAGCCGCATCCCAGCTGGTTTTAAAATATCCTGTTCCGGCTTCGGGTTTCGAACCGTCCTGTTTGTAAGGATCAACTTTTTCATTCCCCAGTGTGATCTCAACCTGCTTGTCGGAAGCAAGTAATGAAGTTCCGCGAAGTAATAGTGCATACACCGCTTCAGTTGTGGCTTTGGTGGTTTTCCAGTCCTGGGTTTGTTTTTGTTTCAGCAGCCAGATTTTCATTTCTTCCACCGATTTCTGGTCGTCACTTACCTCGTCGAAAGCTTCAATAAGCAAAGCCTGTGTTTCAACCGGGGCCTCGTACCAGTTCCAGCCGCGTTGTTCGTTGCGCCAGTACATTCCCATCTCCTCGTTGTGCAAAGCCGTTTCTTTCAGCGATCGCATAACCAAAGCAGCGGTTTTTTCGTCACCAAAACGATTCATGTACAAAGCTATCATCGCTTTCATGTAATTGTTCTGCGACTTCCAGTATTTTGCGGATTGCGATTTATAATATTCAAGCACTTCATCGTTTTCTTTCGCCATCGGGAAATCAGCCATAAAGTAAGTGCGTGCATACAAATACTGGATTTCGTCGTAACCCAAATGATTGTTTTTCAGATAATCTTTATCGTCTTTTTTCAGTTTTTCGAAATTGGTTTTAACCTCTTCATCCAGGAACCCGATTGCCTTTTTCAGCATTTCCTGTATCTCAGTGTTTTCAACCGGATTCATCACTTCCAGATAATAAAGGTGACCAAGACCGGTTACGATATGCTGTGTGATATAGCGGCTTTCGGGCATTCCGCGGAACCAGGGCCAGCCACCATTCGGGTTTTGCATATCGCGCAGTTTTTTCAGGGCCGAAGTTTGTTCCGAAGCCATACGGTTAAGGTCGAACAAAAGAGCAATGCGCTGTTTCCGCTCACTTTCATTTGTGGCTTCGCGCACCCACGGACTTTCCTGCAGCAATACCGATTTCAGATCCTCATTTTTCTCAAGATTCGATTTCAGGGCATCGGGAGTGATGGTTTTCCAGCTTTCGAACACGCGCTTAATTTTCGGATCGCTGTTGGCGATATGCGTGGCAAGACTATTGGCATAATACCGGCTGAAAATCTGCTCGGCACATTCGTACGGATATTCCATCAGGTAAGGAAGAGCTTGTACAGCATACCAGGCAGGGTTGGAAGTATATTCGAGCGAAAGCCTGTAATTGCGCAAGGTTGAACCCGCTTTCGCGGAGTTAACCAGCTTTTCGAAATTAAATTTCTTTTGCTGCATTCCGTTAACCGGCAAAGGCAAACTTTCGGTTACCAGCATGCGGTTGGTAAGCACCGGAATGGCAGCTTCCTCTCCATCGCTGAAAGCATCTGCAGTAGCAGTGATGCGGTAAACAACAGCCTGCAATCCTTCCGGAATACTTATTTTCCAATTTACCGGCGAGCTCTGTCCTTTCTTTACTGTAAACGGGATTTGCATTTGGGTTAAACCCAGATCAGTATCCACCGGTTTCATAGTCA
>CAZBZA010000847.1:0-1641 GCA_964495865.1 uncultured Lentimicrobiaceae bacterium | reverse complement strand
CTCAAAAACTTTGATTCCGCAATGTACCTTGCTTTTAAAGCTTCGTCCATTGGAACGCCATCGAGTTTTGAAAGAAGAATATTAGCACGGTAAACACCTGTAAAATTGCGGCTCCAGAAATCAGCCTGAATTCCTACTGATGCATCCACTGTGTAATTATTCCAGGCTTGCCATGCCGGTACGTCCGACGAAGTAGCTCCTCCGGCATAACAATCATCGGAAGCTGAATTTAATGGGCCAAGTTTATTTGAGTATGTTGCACCGCATTCCGTTCCAAGCGGATCGTAAGCCGCAACAAGTCCGTTATATGCTTCCTGGGCATTTTGGTAATAATTTTCTTCGAGAGCGGTACCTTTAGGTTGAACTTCAAGAAATTCCTTTGTGCAGGAACCCAGAAACAATCCTGCTGCTATCAGTATCAGAAATATTTTATGTCTTTTCATGATCTTCGGTTTTAATTTGATTAAAATGTAACACTTAATCCGGCGATAAACGAACGTGCCTGTGGATAAACACCCCGGTCGATGCCATAACTGCCGCCACCAATTTCCGGATCAAATCCGTTATATTTTGTAAACGTAGCCAGGTTATTCGAGCTCAGATAGATACGCAGAAGCTGCAATCCGATTTTTCCAACAATCTGTTTAGGGAATGTATAACCAACCTGCAAAGTTTTAATCCTGAAATAGGCTCCGCTGGTCAAATAGAAATTGGATGGGCTGCTAAAGTTTTTATTCGGGTCGCCGTTAATTAGTCGTGGAAAATCAGTTGAAGTTCCCTCACCGTTCCACCTGCCTAAAGCCTCGGTACTCCAGTTAGCCTTTGCAATATCAAGCCTGCGTAAACCATTGTAAACATCGTTTCCGGCAACACCCTGGCCAAATACCATTAGATCAAATCCTTTGTAACTGGCATTTAAAGTTGCACCGTACGACCATGTTGGCGTTGGATCACCGATAAATGTGCGGTCGTCGGCAGTTATTTTACCATCACCGTCTAAATCGGCAAACCGAAAGTCGCCTGGTTTCGCATTTGGTTGAATTTTATTACCATTCTCATCTTTGTGATAATTAACTTCTGCATTCGACTGGAAAATATCCAGAATCTGGAAACCGTAGAACGAACCAATAGGATGGCCAACCATATTACGGGATAACTCATATTCACTCGCCTGAAAACTAGCCCCTGGCCTGAACTCTACAGTTCCGAGATCAGTAATTTCATTCTGCAGGTATGAACCATTCGCACTTACTTTAAAATCGAGTTCCCCAAATGATTTACGGTATCCCAATTCAAGTTCAACACCTTTGTTAGCCATTGAAGCCACATTTCCTGTAGGTGATCCTGAAACACCTACGTAAGATGGCAGAATAATCGGCTGCAGCATACCGGTAGTGTTTTTTGTGTACCAGTCGAAAACAAGTGTAATGCTTTGCAGAATCGTTGATTCAAAACCGATATTCAGCTGGCTGGTTTCCTCCCATTTCAAATCAGGGTTCGAAGGTGCGTTCGGGCTGTAGCCAATCGTATATTCATCCATGCCAAAAGTATAATTTCGTCCTCCTCCAATGGTTGAAAGATACTGGAAATCGCCGATATTATCGTTACCGGTAACGCCAAATGAACCACGGATTTTGAGTA
>CAZBZA010000846.1:0-1642 GCA_964495865.1 uncultured Lentimicrobiaceae bacterium | reverse complement strand
GCATTCACCGGAAATTTCGAAAAAGCCTGGGCCGCTTTGTGATTAAGTTGCTTCATCCATTTGCAAGCTTCGGCAGCGGTTTCGTCAACGGCCAGACCACTTTTTACTGCTGTTGAGATTATTCCTGTGCCTAAAGGTTTGGTAAGTATAAGTATATCACCGGGTTGTGCACCGATATTTTTCCAGGCTTTTTCGGGGTGAACCAAACCTGTAACGCACATCCCGAATTTAGGCTCGGTATCATCGATGCTATGTCCGCCGATTATGCTAATTCCTGCTTCAGCAGCTTTATCGGCAGCGCCAAGCAAAATCTGTTCAAGTACTTCGAGTGGAAGACGCTGAACCGGAAATGCTACAATATTCAGTGCGAAAAGGGGCTTTGCTCCCATGGCATAAATATCACTCAGGGCATTGGCGGCAGCAATGGCTCCGAAATCATACGGATCGTCAACAATAGGTGTAAAAAAATCAAGTGTCTGAACAACTGCCTGTTCCGGATTTATGAGGTAAACTGCTGCATCGTCGCCCGAAGCATTCCCAACCAATACATTTGGATCAGTTATAGCCGGTAATTTCCTGAGAACATTTTCAAGATCAGCCGGTTGCATTTTGCAGGCACAACCTAAACCATGGGTAAACAGAGTCAGTTTTACTTTTTCGTCCGACGATTGCGGCTTTGAAACTTCAGTTGGCGAAACTATGGCAGAATAGGCTTCCGAAATCATCTGGGCGGCCGAAATCATCTCTTCTGAAGTAGAGTATTTGCCTGTCGAGAGCCGGATTGTACCCATTGCAAACTCAGTTTTTACGCCCATAGCAACCAAAACATGCGAACTGGTAACGCCTGCCGGATGACAGGCAGCGCCGGCTGAAGCCGCTAAGTTGGGTAACGTTGACAATAACGTATCAGCTGGTATTCCGCGGAAAGAAACGCTCAGGGTGTTAGGCAAACTTCTATCTGAAACGGAATGAATATGCATGGATGGAATACGTGCAAGCAACTCATTGCGAAGCAGATCGCGCATTTCCGACAGATGTTTACTGTTTTTTACAAGATCACGTGCTGCAATTTCACAGGCTTTTCCAAAACCAACAATTTCGAGCAGGTTTTCGGTACCGGCCCGCAGATTATGTTCCTGTCCGGCACCATGGATAAGGTTATCCAGAACTACACCTTTGCGAATAAATAAAGCCCCGATTCCTTTAGGTGCATACAATTTATGCCCGGCCAAAGTGAGCAAATCTACCTGAATTTCATTAACATCAATATGAATTTTCCCGGCTGACTGCGCTGCGTCGGTGTGAAAAAGTATTCCATGCCGATGAGCGATAGCAGCCAGTCTGGCAATGGGTTGTATGGTTCCAATTTCATTATTGGCATGCATTACCGAAATAAGTATGGTTTTAGAAGTAATTAAACTTTCGAGTTTCGACGAATTAACCAGGCAATTGCTATCAACAGGAAGGTAAGAAATCTCAAAACCTTGTTTCTGCAACCAGGTGCATACCTCGAGGATGGCGGGATGCTCAATAGTGGAAACAATTATATGATTTCCTTTTTCGCGTAAAGCAAATGCAGCGCCTTTCAGTGCGTGGTTGTCGGACTCGGAACCGCCGCTGGTAAAAATAATTTCTTCAGGCG
>CAZBZA010000845.1:0-1644 GCA_964495865.1 uncultured Lentimicrobiaceae bacterium | reverse complement strand
CGTCTTTCCATTTCTCGTTTTTAAGATTTATTATGCCCTGGCTGG
Source organism: uncultured Lentimicrobiaceae bacterium (assembly GCA_964495865.1). Classification (GTDB taxonomy): domain Bacteria; phylum Bacteroidota; class Bacteroidia; order Bacteroidales; family UBA4417; genus UBA4417. The sequence goes on along the minus strand of CAZBZA010000845.1, from coordinate 1,599 downwards.
TGAAAAGCATTCCATTCCGTCCATTACGGGTAGGCATCACACAATCGAACATATCAATTCCCAGCGCGATGTTCTCCAGAATATTTGCAGGTGTACCCACTCCCATCAGATAACGGGGTTTATCTTTCGGAAGTATGCCGCAAACAATTTCTGTCATTTCGTACATCTGTTCAGCGGGTTCGCCTACCGAAAGTCCTCCGATTGCATTTCCATCGGCATTATGACTTGCAATTTCTTCTGCTGATTTTATCCGTAAGTCGCGGAATGTGCTTCCCTGAACAATCGGGAAAAGTGATTGCTCGTAGCCGTAAATCGGATCGGTTTCCCTGAAACGGGTAACACAACGCTGAAGCCACCGGTGTGTAAGATCGAGGGATTTGGATGCATATTCGTAATCGCAGGGCCACGGTGTACACTCGTCAAAAGCCATAATGATATCGGCTCCTATCACCCGTTGGATGTCCATTACATTTTCGGGGGTAAACATATGTTTTGATCCGTCGATATGCGAATGGAAAAGGACACCTTCATTATTGAGTTTGCGACGTTCGGCAAGGGAATAAACCTGGTACCCGCCACTGTCAGTGAGTATGGGACCCTGCCAGCCATTAAATTTATGAAGTCCGCCGGCTTGCCTCAGAATATCGAGACCGGGGCGTAGATATAAATGGTACGTATTTCCGAGGATGATCTGGGCTTGTATATCGTCTTTCACATCGCGCATATGCACCGCTTTCACAGCACCGGCAGTACCTACAGGCATAAACGCCGGAGTTTCGATAATGCCGTGCCCGGTGGTAATTGTTCCTCTTCGGGCAGCGCTTTGCGGATCAGTAAGCTTTAATTCAAATTGCATTCGAATAACAGTAAGTCAGTAAACAAAAAGTATTGCGAACCCGTTTTGTGCCCTCCGTGTGTGTATATTTAGTGGACGATCTGCAATATATTGATTAACAAAAGAATTTATAATGCTTCTATCTTTCAGTAAAACAGTATTTTACACGAGTGTGGGGCTGTTATAAACTTTTTCGCAAAGATAGATTATAATTCATTTCAGAATAATACTTTTGTCAGTCCAAATCATGATATTGATGCTCAGGGATTATTTCGTTCAGGATCCACTTTTGTTTGTCACTTTGGCCTTACTGGTATTTGCCACTATTGTTCAGGTGATTTACTATTGGGTTGTTTATGGTAAGATTGCTTTTTTTAAACAGAAAAATGAGTTTGTGCGCTCTGATCAACCGGTTTCGGTAATCGTTTGTGCCAGGGATGAGTATTATAACCTGAAAGAAAACCTGCCAATATTGCTGAACCAGGATTATTCTGTTTATGAAGTTGTGGTAGTGGATCATGGTTCGGAGGACGATACCAAATACTTGTTACGTGATTTGTCCGACGAATACCCGCACCTTAAAATAGTGAGTCTTCCACAGGATTTAAACTTCTTTACAGGAAAAAAATTCCCGCTTTCAATCGGTATCAAATCGGCAAAATACGATGTGCTGCTTTTTACGGATGCCGACTGCATTCCGCGCAGCAACCAATGGGTGCGCCGGATGGCTGCCAATTTTACCGAAGGCACCGAAATAGTTCTCG
>CAZBZA010000844.1:0-1646 GCA_964495865.1 uncultured Lentimicrobiaceae bacterium | reverse complement strand
CTGAATTTTGAAATTGCATGAACTGAATTAGCAAACTTTACCTTACATACTTGCATAGTTAAATAGAAAACCCCTCTGCGGAAATGCAGAAGGGCTTTCGATAAAATCAAAACAAAATCTATTTCTTCTCCAAAATCCAGTAACCCCAGGGCTGCAGAGTGAGGTTAAGGTTTGAACTGTAAAGTGTAAAATCAGCGTTTGTAAAAACATCTTTGTAATCGCCGTCAGCTTTACTGCCTTTGAGATTAAAAGTAACTTTTTCGGTGCTCAGGTTTACGAAAACCACCACGCGGCTTTTGCCTTTTTCGCGGATAAATGATAGCACTTTAGCAGGTTCGGTATTTTTAAGCTGTTCAAAAGTTCCTCCGTAAGGAGCATTCCAGAGGGCTTCGTTGCTGTGTTTTAATCCATTCAGCTTTTTGTAGAAAGGCGAAAAATCAGCCAGTGCCCAGTTTATGCTATCTTTTGTAAAAAATTTCAGTCGGTGGTTTAGGCCTGCTTCCTGTCCGCTGTAAATTAACGGCGTGCCTGGCAGTGTATAAGTAAGCACTGCAAATGCACTTTCGCCGGCTCCGAATTTTTCCTGTGCTGTTCCGTTCCATGAATTTTCGTCGTGGTTGGTAATAAAATTCATCTGGAACGCATTTTTAGGCATTATGGAATCGCTCTTTACAACCTGGCGGGCAATTTTGTTAACTGAATCTTTTCCCTGGGCAACATTATGCATTACATGGTGCATGCTCCAGCCGTAATTGGCATCGAATGCTTTCAGGCAGAGCTCAGGGTGATCTTCGTTTTCAGCAAGCATAAACATGGGTTTCACTTTTTCGAGTTCCACGCGGGCAGTATCCCAGAAATCAACAGGCACTTCACCGGCAACATCGCAACGGAAACCATCAATATCGCAGCTGGTAATCCAGTATTTCATAGCATCGATCATAGCTGCACGCATTTCCTTGTTATCGAAATTAAGTTTGGCTACATCGGTCCAGTCGAAAGGAGCCAGTATTTTACCTGTGCTGTCCTGCACGTACCAATCCGGATGTTCGGTAATCCACGCATTGTCGCGCGAGGAATGGTTTGCCACCCAATCGATAATAATTTTAAAACCCATTTCGTGCGCTTTGGCTACAAGGGCTTTAAAGTCAGCTTCGTTACCGAATTCAGGATTAATGCCTTTATAATCTTTAACTGAATAGTAGCTACCGAGGCTTTCGGTAAATCCTTCCGGAATTTTACGATCCACAATTCCGATCGGGTGAATGGGCATAAACCAAAGGATGTCGACACCCAGTTCTTTAAGACGAGGCAAATGAGTTTCAAAAGCTTTGAATGTGCCTTCGGGAGTATACTGGCGAACGTTTACCTCATAAATTACAGCGTTTTTAGCCCATTCAGGATAATTGGCTTTTACTTCAGGGCCAACAGGTTTTGTTTTACATGCTGTAAACAGGAAGGATATGCAGCAAAGCATAAGGAAGAAATTGGTTAGGGTTTTCATATGTTGTTTGATTTTAGGTTTTTACGCAATTAGTAATCGCCGCCGTAGAGACGCAATGCTTGCGTCTCATTACGGCAAAACATAAGACACACCATGATAACAAGATGCGCGAGCATCGCAAGAGGAAGGCACGAGCATCGAAAAA
>CAZBZA010000843.1:0-1647 GCA_964495865.1 uncultured Lentimicrobiaceae bacterium | reverse complement strand
CGTTACTTGCAATAAAAAAATGATATGGTTCACGAGTTGCCAATGCTCGGCTATCGGTTACAGAACACACCACATTTTGAAGCATTATTTATTACTGGGTAAATCTCAGAAGGATCAAATAAAATTGACTGTGCGTGTCTTTTAAAATCCTTCATGTTTGGAATTGAATCAATAATGTGATAAAACTTACCTCTTTCATCCTGTATTGATTCTTCAAGTTCGGCAACAATATCGTATTCATCAGGTGATAGTATTGCCATTGCTTCAAACTCTTTTTTGCTTTTGTAGTAACAACCAATACAACCACCTCTTTGCATGTAAGGCGGGAATTTTGGTTCAAGGTCAACGGTTTTTAAAATATCAATACACATTTTGCGAGTTATACCATTATCCGCTAAGGGATAAGAATATTTGATAAATGGTAAATTCCCGTGATTCCCTGTGCGTGGATCGTCCACACCTTCGCCAATTTCATCAGCATTCAATCCAATTAAAAGCGTTGCACCTTCTTCTTTAAATTGTTTTAGGTAATCGTCAATCGGTTCAATCTTAAACATTCGAGTGCAAAACCTTTGCTGAAAAGAAGGATAAAATTTTGCTGATTGAATATACTCTGGTAGTGTTTCACCATCACGTTTCACTTTAATTATTTTAAAATCATTTCCGTGAAACTTTCTAACTGCCTGTTCAACTTTTTCAATCCTATCATAAATTGGTTTGTGTTCATAGTTGGTATCAGCAAATATGCCATCAGCTTTATTTCCAAATAACATACACATTGTCGAACTTTCAACACCACCGGAAAAGGAAATAAACTGCTTCATAATTTAGTTTTTACAATCTTTAGGTAAATTGAGCATCATTTTTTAACTGCAAGTAACATTCACTATAACAAAGCCAACGAGTTACAAGGGTAATCTGGGTTGACTGGTTCACGTGCCTGGCCTTGTCATAGTTCAGTAGCGTTAGTTACAAGCCGCCAGAGGTTCGGTGTGTGATGCGGCCTGATAACTAACAGCATTACTATTTATAAGTTTCAATCACTTCAATCAGTCGAAATCGATCATGTTTAAAACCGTCATGTTTTGTTTGAGCAACTATCAAATCAAGTTTTTCAACTCTTTCAACTCCAATCTTTTTAACGAGGTTTTTCCGGTATTCAATAGCGTTTGAGCCTTTGAAGTAATTACATTGCCTACATTGCTTATTAACGTTGTCCTCGTTAAATTCTAAGACTGGGTAGTGACCGGCTGAGTAATAATGTCCGGCATCGGAAGGGTTGAATGCTCCGCAACTTATACACCTTTCGCCATCGTCACGTTTTCTTATCCATGCTCTGAACTTTTCACCTGCCAGCTTTCGCAATCCAGGGATTGAGTATTTGTTGTATTTTTTGATTGTGATTGCGGATAGGTTCATTTTACAAATCTTTTATTAATTGAATTAATTTCGGAGGTATGCTTTTAAAGTTTAATTCCTTCACCAGATAAAATAGAAACTCTCTATCCGGAATTGTTACATGTGTAGAATCAACGGTTATGAATTCTGTTTTCGAATCAGGATCCTGAAGCGGTAATCCTTCAGGGAATTTATTTTTAATAAACTTTTCCTTTTGTTCATCTTCGAATAGCTTTAGTTCGTCAATGT
>CAZBZA010000842.1:0-1648 GCA_964495865.1 uncultured Lentimicrobiaceae bacterium | reverse complement strand
CAACACCGGCTTTCCAGGCCTCAACCCATCGCGAAGCGCATAAACACCATCGGTCGCCGGGAACCAGACCTGGGAAATTCCATTCGGGCATAGGCGTAATAAGGTCGTTGCCAATGCTTTTCGAATATACTAAAAACTCATTTGTAACAACCACACAAACCGAATGTACTCCGGCATCATTAGTGTCGGTATGACAGTACCCATCGCGGTAATATCCTGTAAGCGGACTTGTACAACAAGGGATCAGTTTTTCGCCATATATATTTGTGCTCATAAGGAAATTCGTTGAAAGTAAAAGGTTTGCAAAAACATTGAGAGGCACAATACTTAATAAGAAGTGTGCTGAAACATTTGACTCTAATCAGTTAAACTAACTACGGATAGATCAGATTTCTTTTAAACCGCTTCAGAACAGCAGGTTCAGAGATTGCTCTTTTATTAAACAAATGAAATAAATAATTTGTTTTGAAAATGGCGATTGAAACTAAAAATCATTTCAATTCCGATCGCATAAAAAAAATGCCCGGCAATAGACTGTCAGGCATTGAGATTAAAATCGGGGTAGTAAAATTATAGTGGTTTTACCGGCACACAGATATCAACAACAAACTTACCATCTTTAGGCTCTTCGGGATAAATTTCAAAACAGGGCTTATCATCCGGCTGGTAACCGCTGGCAGGGAACCATTGTCCATAAACCCATTGCCAGGCTTCGGTAAATTCATTTTCTTTGAGTTCGAAACGGGCAACAACATAATTACCAGCTTCTATTTTCATCTTACCGATCTCATCGTTCACTTTCGTGTGAGGCGGAACAGATATACAAACGCTCATCCGAAGTTTATCTTCGGCGGTTACGTTAGGATCATCGTGGTAAATAACCAGGAATTTAATATCAGGCAACTGCAGTAATCCTTTAGGTCCGGCCCAGGTGCAAATGCGTCCCCAGAGTTTTTCGAAAAGTTTTCCATCGCCTTTGTAAGGGCCTGTGTGCCTGATGTAGGCAAGTGTCATTTCAGGAAGCAGGGTTACTTCCACGCTTTTGTTTAATTTCATAGCAGTCCTCCATTTTAAAGTGTTAGTTATGTGGCAAAAATAAGCTGAAGGCTTATCATCATGTTGCACACAATTGCTATCGGTTTGACTCAGATTGCTATTATGAATTTTAGTTGCGCGCCATTGGGAAGCTGCGACCTGAAAATGATTTCTGAAATTGCGTGAAAAAATTGAAATATCGGAGAACCCACAATTAAAGGCTATTTCAGTTATTGAAAGTTTTGGATTGTTTATAAGCGCTGTGGCTGCTTTTTCGAGGCGCAAACGAAGAATAAACTGAAAAGGAGTTTCGCCAACCATTCCCTGGAAAATCCGGTGAAAATGATATTTGGAGAAATTTGCAACCGATGCAAGTTCTTCAAGCGTAAACTGTTTTTCGAGGTGAGTTTCAATATAATCGAAAGTCCTGTTTATCCTTGACTGGTATTCTTTTTCGAGCAGGCTAGTTCCAGTTTCCATTTTTGATATTCTGACTAATTATGACACATTTTATTGAACAACAGCGTTGTGTTGGCAATACTCATTTAATAAATTTCGCAAAACTGTTTTTACTCAATATTTGCTGTGTTACGAATTTACCGTTGTGGAACAA
>CAZBZA010000841.1:0-1649 GCA_964495865.1 uncultured Lentimicrobiaceae bacterium | reverse complement strand
GTAATTCTTTAAAAATTTAACTGATTACAATCCTTCAGCTAGCTGAACAGATTAGGGAATACAAAGTAACTGTTATCAGGGATAGCATCGAATTTTAACAAGTTCGGATTCAGGAATCAGTACATAAAGCAATACCATGTTTATGGTTATGAGCAGCTTATATAATGGATATTAGTATTTCCTTTCCGGTGGGAAAAATATTCTACTTTTGTTACTTGCTCAAAATTTCTATTCAAAGTATAGGTTCTGATGGAGTTACTGGTTAAAATACTTTTCGCATTACCTGTATATCAATCGGTTGTGCTAACGTTGCTGCTTTTTTGGGGCGGTAACAGGGAAGCCGGCTTTTCGAGGCAGATTATGGCATTGTTTCAGTTATTGATGGCTCTATATTTTACTTTTAATTTTCTTTATAGCGTTAATGCCTATAAAGTCATTGTATATGTTTATCCTCTGATTCTTCCTGTTATTCTGTTGTTTATCCCTGTCTTTTATTTATATATGCTTTCTATTACAACTCCAGGGTTTAAATTTTCAAAATCAGAAACTTACCATTTTATTCCTGCTGCATTAATAGCATTACTGAATATACCCTACCTTTTTGCATCTGCTGATGAAAAAGCAAATTTTGTAACCCAGGGAAATGGGATGTTAAACAACGCAATGTTCGAATACCTGATCGCGATTTATATGGTAGGTATTTTCGGAATATTTACGTTTCAGCTGATTGTGTATTCTATTAAAGCATTTGCACTTTATAAAAAGTATAAAACATACATCGAAAACAGGTTTTCATACACCGAAAACATAAATATCGATTGGATTCTTCTTTTATTAATATGTTTCGTTGTATTCTTCGTTTTCAACGATATCCTGTATCTGGTAGGATTCCGGCAAAATTATTTCACCCAGGTAATTTACAATGTGGCCATGCTTTCAATTACATTTTACGTTGGTTACAGGGGACTTTTGCAAAAGGAAATAACAGAAAATAATTCATCAAACCGACCAGCTTATAATTCATATAATCCTAATAATGATATCATTACGCCTGTTCATCAATTAGATTCAGATTATAATGAAGCAAATAGTACCGAAGAACCAACAGCCGGAAGTAAACCGCAAAAAGAAGAAAGATTCAAAAAATATTCGGGTTCTACATTGAGTGAAGACCAAAAAATATCTCTGATCTCGAAACTGGAACATCTGGTTCAGGTTGAAAAAATATTTATAAACGAAAAACTGTCAATCGAGGATATTGCCATTAAGCTGGATACAAACAGCAAATACATTTCGCAGGTTATAAACGAAACTTTCAATAAAAACTTTTACAATTATATAAATTCTTACCGTATCGAAGAAGCTAAACTGATGCTACGGTCGGAATTAAGTGACAAATATTCCATTTTGGGAATAGCGCAATCCGTAGGATTTGTTTCGAAATCTCCGTTCAACGTGGCATTCAAAAGGATAACAGGGCTTACACCAACCGAATTCAAGAGAATGAATACTCCTCTTCAATAATAACCCTGGTTGGTATTCAACACTCAGGAACAGAAGGAAAAAGATTACGGGGATCAGTCTTTACTTCCCTTTTCGCCGGTAAACTGATCTTCCTTATTTTTAAACAACACGTTAAACGTGGTTAA
>CAZBZA010000840.1:0-1650 GCA_964495865.1 uncultured Lentimicrobiaceae bacterium | reverse complement strand
GTTTTTATGCAGCAGGGTTTCAATTCCATACGAATTGCCTTCGCCAAATCGCAGTTCGCCCTCTAATAGCGGGTTTAAAAGCATATTGGCGTGATCGTTATAATCGATCTGGTTGTATAGTTTTTTGTAAAACGCCTCTACCGAAAACCTGAATTTCCGTTTAAACACACTGGCCGAATAACCTCCTGAAAACTGATCCGACTGCTGTGGTTTAATATTGGGTCCGCTTGGCACCCACACTTCGAGTGAGGTAAACGGGCTGGTGGAGTTGCTCAAAACCTGCAGATGCTGTACCGCGTGATTATAATTGAATTGTACATGGGATACTTCGTTTAGTGCGAAACGCAAGTTAATCCTGGGTTCAAAGTTCAGGAAACTGCTGTAAATAGTGTTTTTTGCTACCTCAATAGTATCGATCACATTATGGTTGGCATCAAAAAAGTAAACTGACGAAGGTCCCAGGTTATTCCAGCGTGTAAGCCTGAAACCGTAACGGGCCAAAAGCTTATTGCCGATTTTTTGCTCATTGCTGGCATAAACTCCGATTTGGGTACTCTGGTATTCCGAAATTACCGGCAGCTTCGATTGAACTTCGGGTTGTGAATAATTCATATTCCCCGGTATTGTCGAATGGCCGTTGACTTCGAAACCGGTCTTAATAGTATTTTTGGGATTCAGGAACCAGGAGAAATCGGTTTTTAAAGTTGCATTTGAAATAGATGAGTTCCAGTAGTTATCGAGTTCCTTAACAATATTGAGGTAATAATTGTAACGGCTTACCGAGAAAGTTGTGTTGCTGAATAGCTTGTTGTTAAAAATATGGTTCCAGCGTAAAGTGCCGGCTGTGTTTTGCCAGCTTATGCCAAATGTATTCGTATTCTGGTTGTTATAACGTTCAAAAACATCGTTGCCTTTATAAAAAGTAAGGAAAATCCGGTTGTTACGGTTTATCATTACGTTGAACCTGGCATTGAAATCGTAGAAATTGAAGTTGTAATCACGGTTTTGGCTACCCGAAAACTGAAGCCAGTTCAGATTCGATTTACGGCCCGAAACAAGGAACGAACTTTTTTCTTTAACGATAGGGCCTTCAAGTGTAAGGTCGGTAGTATAAAGACCGACATTCCCGGCAAAACCTGTCCGTTTCAGGTTGCCATCGCGCGAGCGCACATCAATTACCGATGAAAGCCTGCCACCGTAATTGGCCGGGAAATCGCCTTTATAAACCACTACATCCTTAATTGCATCCGGAGCCAGCGCCGAAAAGAAACCAAACATATGCGATGGATTATAAATCGGTGCTTCGTCAATAAGCAATAGGTTCTGATCGCTGTTGCCGCCGCGCACGTAATACATTGCCGATCCGTCGCCGAAGGAAACAATTCCGGGTATGTTCTGCAGCGATTTCAGCACATCCACATTACCGGCAAAGCCCGGAATCTGTTTCAGCACTGCAGGCGAAAAATGCATATTGCCTGATTGGTTAGTCAGCAGTTTCTCCTCGTCCTGGTCAGCAGTTATCTCAACTGTATTCATATCGATGGGCGCGGGTTCAAGCTCCACATTTAGTTCGATATTTTTGTTGAGGTTTTGATGTTGCTGAGAAGATGTGAAACCTACGAATGAATTGGAAATAACATATTCACCCTG
>CAZBZA010000839.1:0-1651 GCA_964495865.1 uncultured Lentimicrobiaceae bacterium | reverse complement strand
TTCACTTTCATCTAACTAAAATGTAAAGGACAGGTTAACAGTATGATAGATTGAGATCTTTTTCTACTTTAGCCAGCCTCTTTTGTAATGTTTTTTGTTTCAATGTGAGCATAATGATGTTTTTATCCCGGTCGATGGTTTCATCATATTCAACACCCATTTGAACCATTTTATAAATTATCCGGGCTAATTTATGTGCTACAGCAATGATTGCCTGGTTATAGCCAAGTTTTGATTTCATCCGTCGAAAATAATCACCCAAATACCCTTTGCTCCTGCTGAGTGTATTTGCTGCAACACGAAATGATTGACCGGCAAAGTTTTTGCGCTTTGGAACTTTCGATGAAAGGATTTTCCCTCCTGATATCCGGTTGTTGGGGGTAAGATTCAACCAGGAACAAAAATGTTTAACCGTAGGAAACTTCTCGGTAAAGTTTCGTCCTAATTCACTGATAAGCTTTATCCCAGTCAATGAACTGATTCCTGGGATGCGTGTGAGATTCACACCTAGTATATCATAACTATATTGCTCGGCATCAAAATGAAATGCATTTCCCAATGGCTGCTGCCTCTTTAAAGCTCTAACTATCGGTTTATCTGGTCTTGTTTTCCCTGCTACCTGTGAATATGCCGTTAATGATTGTTCAATTGATAAATCTAACTCTTCAACCTGTTTTAAAGCAAAACAATACGCATCAAAGTTTTGTTTCATGATTAAGAGTTGTGCATCATTCCAGTTCCCTTCCAACGATTTGATAATCTCCTCTCTGGTTGCTTTGACTCGATGATGAACTAAATCTGCTAAAATATCCGGTCTTCGCTCGCCACTAATTATCGCTTCAAGAATGTTTAAGCCCGACTTCCCCTTTATATCGCTCAATACTTTATGCACCTTGATGTTCATCATTTCAAGGGATTTCTGGATACGAAGTATATCCTGGCTGGTTCGCTGTATGATCCGTTCGCGTTGACGCATTAAATCTTTCAACTGACGTATCTGGTTATCAGGCTGAAAACTTTCTTTTAATAAACCATAGGTGTGTAATACCTGTATCCAACTTGCATCCACATAATCCGTTTTCTTCTCTCCAATATTTTTAACATGCTTGGCATTACATAGAATAACATCAAATCCATATTCCTGTAAAACCATAAATATCTGAACCCAGTATATGCCGGTTGCCTCCATCGCTACTGTTTCAATTTTACATTCCTTCAACCAAGTGGCTATTGAATGTAAATCACATGTATACGCTTCAAACCGACGGTTGGGATCTTGATCCCGGTCTTCGGGTACACAAACCTGGTATTCGGTACTTGCAACATCGATGCCTGCAGCATTCGGATTCACGATCAATAACTCACTCCGCTTGCCTTTTTTAACTTTTTGTGCTTTCTTTGCCATACGTTTACAGTATTTTAGGGTTAATAAATGCCCTGAGACTGTTTGCATAGCGGTGCATACATAGTTGCATAAACTTTCATATGGTTTCGTAGAACCAAGGAATGTGTCATCGGCAAACAGAACCACTCTATTCAAAGAGGTCATAGCCTCAGAGTGAAGCTGGCTTACTTTCTTAGGGCGCCCTAAAATACTAAAGTTAGTTCCTGTTTGTGCCATTGTTTAATGGTGGTTGTCTATTCACTATTC
>CAZBZA010000838.1:0-1652 GCA_964495865.1 uncultured Lentimicrobiaceae bacterium | reverse complement strand
CCATGAGCGAACGCATCACCCACGAAGGAATAATTGATCATATCGGAAACGATGCGGTTTTTGTGCGTATTCTCAGCAAATCGGCATGTGCGGAGTGCCATTCCAAAAGCATGTGCGGCGTTTCCGAAATGACCGAAAAACTGATTGAAGTAAAACAAAATGTTTCCGGTTTCGCTCAGGGTCAATCCGTTAATGTTATTCTCGACCGATCCCTTGGAAATAAAGCGGTGCTTCTGGGCTATTTTATCCCTTTTCTTATATTGATCATTACATTGCTTATTTCCAGTTCCTATCTCAGTGAACTTTGGTCGGGATTAATGGCAATTGCTGTTTTGATACCTTATTATTTAATGCTCTTCTTTTTTAAGGACAAACTGAGTAAAACATTTTATTTTCGCATCGAACGTTTATAACGGAATAAACCTTTTTACTTGCTTACTTTGCAAGCGTTTCCTACACATCTAATTTATATTCATTCTACAAACAGCCTTCAAACTACTATGAATGCAGGCATATGAAATATTATAGATATAAAATGAGTAATTTGTCTCTCGTATCGTATTGAAAAACAGGATCATACAACAATGTCGATTTTATCGTTTTCTTCTTGTAAATGTTTTATTGTTTTTACATTTGCCAAATGCTAACATAACAATCAAATATTGGATTTTTTTGGAATCCGCAGAATAGTCAGATTGTTTATCGTGCTGTTAATTAACTGATTAAATAGTCGATCTGTGAACCAGTTTATCCTTTTTGCTATTCTTGCATTGGCCGGTATCGGAGTTCTTGCAGCCATAATCCTGTTTTTCGTTGCCCAGAAATTCAGGGTAATTGAAGATCCTCGCATTGATATTGTAAACGATTTGCTACCCGGAGCCAACTGCGGAGGTTGTGGTTTTGCCGGTTGCCGCAATTTTGCGGAAAAAATTGTGAAGTCAGAAAGCCTCGAAGGATTGAACTGTCCTGTTGGCGGTAATGCAATAATGAAAGATGTTGCAGCAGCAATGGGACTCACAGCAGCTGAAACCGCGCCTATGGTTGCCGTTGTACGCTGTAACGGATCATTTGCACATGCTCCTTCAAAAGTTATTTACGATGGCGCTTCAAGTTGTGTGTTTGCACATACTCTTTTCAGGGGAAGCAGCGGTTGCCCGAACGGATGCCTGGGTTTAGGCGATTGCGTGGTTTCATGCCAGTTTGGCGCCATGTATATGGACGAAACAACCGGTTTACCAGTAATTATCGAAGAAAAATGCGTAGCCTGCGGTGCCTGTGTAAAAGCCTGCCCGAGAGTAATTATCGAAATGCGCAAAGTGGGTCCGAAAAGCAAACGGATTTATATTGATTGTGTTAATAAAGAAAAAGGCGCAATTGCCCGTAAAAACTGCGAAGTAGCCTGTATCGGCTGCGGCAAATGTGTTAAAATCTGTCCGCATGATGCCATTGTGATGGAAAATAACCTGGCTTATATCAGTTTCGAAAAGTGCAAGCTCTGCCGCAAATGTGTGGAAGAATGTCCTACCAATGCAATAATTGAACTAAACTTTCCTTTGCGAAAGCCAAAAGCTGATGCGGAAATAACTGAAATTGTGCCTGCATAAAAAGAATTGCTGAAGATTTTAAATTATACTCTGAAGCAAATCGTAAAT
>CAZBZA010000837.1:0-1662 GCA_964495865.1 uncultured Lentimicrobiaceae bacterium | reverse complement strand
TTTTAAGAAATGCCTTTGCATTGGTAACTGTTGACCGGATTTTAAGCTGGTTGCGGATAATGCGGGTATCCTGCATCAGTTCCTGAATTTTATCTTCGGTATATCCGGCGATTTTTACTGCATCGAAATTATCAAATGCCGCCCGGAAACCTTCGCGGCGATGTAAAATTGTCTTCCAACTCAACCCGGCCTGGAAAGCATCCAAAATCATAAATTCGAAAAGTTTTTGATCCTCGTGCAGGGGAACGCCCCATTCGTTATCGTGGTATTCAATCATCAAAGGATCGTTTCCGGGCCAGTTGCAGGTATTGGTTTCCATACTGAATTCGATGTTAAAGGGTTCAAAGTTCAAGAGTTCAAGGTTCCTGCTTCGTTCCTCGCAGTGACGGTTCAATTGTTTCGAGTTTAAGGTTTAATGCTACACGTTAAAGGGTTCAATGCTGCGAGTTCAAAGGTTTAATTCTGCGCGTTCAAGGTTTAAGGTCATCTCCCGAAATGAAGTTGCAGAGTTCATTAGGTTGTATTATTCCTTTTTCAGTGATAAAACCTGTAATAAACCGGGCCGGTGTAACATCAAAAGCAGGATTTAATGCATGCGATCCGGGTGAAGCCATACGAATGGTGCGCATCACTCCTTCTGAATCAGGGCCTGAGTAAGTAAGGACTTCTTCTTCGCTGCGCTCTTCGATAGGAATTTGCGATCCATCAGCCAGAGAAAAATCGATGGTCGAAAAAGGAACGGCTACATAAAATGGAATTCCGAATTCCTTCGCTACAATAGCTTTTTCAAATGTTCCTATTTTGTTGGCCGTATCTCCGTTAGAAGCAATCCGGTCGGCACCGACGATCACAAAATCAATCATTCCCTGGCTCATCAGGTAAGCACCGGCATTATCGGGAACTATTTTATGCGGGATACCTTCATTTTGAAGTTCCCAGGCTGTAAGCCGCGCTCCCTGGTTTCTCGGACGGGTTTCATCGGCATACACAAAAAATTCCTTGCCTTGCTCTTTTGCAATATACAAAGGTGCCAATGCGCTTCCATAATCGACAAAACCAAGCCAGCCGGCATTGCAGTGGGTTAAAATCCGGCTGCCCTTAGTAACGAGTTGGCTTCCATATTCTCCAATTTGTTTGGCATCAGCAATATTCTGATCTGCAATACATTGTGCTTCCTGCACCGCATTTTCAACACTTTTTAAACCCGCATTATAAACTCTTTCGGTTGCATAAAACAGGTTGCGGGCGGTTGGGCGGGTTGCTTCAATTTCTTGCTTTGCTTTTATAAAAAAATCTAATTGTTTGATAGTGTAATCTCCATTTCTCACCCCTCGCCCTTCGCCCCTCGCCCCTTCGATAAAAGCCTGGGCCATCGCAAAACCAGCTGCAGCACCAATGGCTCCCGCACCTCGGGTAATCATTGTAACAATGGCGTTACATGTATCGCGGTAATTTTGTGCTATAAAAATTTCAAATGAGAAGGGTAAAGCATTCTGGTCGATCATACTCACTTCACCAGTTTCATTATCCATCCAGAGAGTTCTGAAATGCTTTCCGTTTACGTTCATTGCATCTGGCTTACATGGTTTACCGCCAGCCACGCCATTAGTCCCATTCCTGTTTCGAGGCTGCGTTCGTCGGCATCAAATTCGGGTGTATGCA
>CAZBZA010000836.1:0-1662 GCA_964495865.1 uncultured Lentimicrobiaceae bacterium | reverse complement strand
GGCTCTATTACCGGGTTATAACTTTGACCATAAAAACATGGGCCATGAAAAATGCCATTCATCAAATCTTTTGCAACTTGCCAAAGGAGTGTTTGATCGCTGTCAGTATAAACTACCGAGAACCGAAGGAAGGTGTTTAACCTGTCAGATAAAACAAGCACAAACAGCAGAATATAAATAATCTTGCTGTTTTTCAATAACCAATCCATTTCTTTAGTTTTATAATATGTCAAGGTAAAAGAAAAAACAAGTAAATAGCAATCATTTCACCCTTCCCGGATTATTACTCACAAATGCTCCCCAGCCGGTATAACTTGTTGCCGGTCCTTCCGCTGTTCGCTGAAAATAATGGCAGCAGGCCACAGCCACGGCATCCGTTGCATCAAAATATTTGGGTTGCTCCGTAATTACAACTAAACGGTTTATCATGGCCGAAACCTGTTCTTTTGAGGCATTTCCATGCCCGGTTATCGATTGCTTGACTTTACGGGGCGAATATTCAAAAATAGGAATATCGCGATACAGAGCTGCTGCCATTGCCACACCCTGCGCACGGCCAAGCTTGAGCATACTTTGTACATTTTTACCGAAAAAAGGCGCTTCCAGGGCCACTTCATCCGGATGGTAATTGTCGATAAGCGCAAGCACTTTTTCGAAAATACTTTTCAGCTTCAGTGGCTGCGTATCGAGGTGGTCAAGTTTTATGACATCGAGCGCAATCAGTTCAATTTTCTTACCTTTATCCAGAATTAATCCGAAACCCATAATATTGGTTCCAGGGTCGATGCCTAAAATAATACGTTCGCTTGCCAAAATTCTGAAAAGTTAAGTTGTGCTGCTTTTTTGCAATGTATTGATGAAAAGTATAAAGTTTTGGTTTCCCGGTTACTTTATCGGAGCCTGAAGTTTTGAAGCTGATCCCCCAAAACCTAACCCCTAACCCCTAACCCCTCATTTTGATCCTAACGCCAAAAGTACGAAAAACACTTGATATTGCTACGAGGCTAAGAATCGCCACGCTGTCAGTTTCGTACATTTTTTCTCGCATTTACTCGCTTCCTGCCGGACAGGTTAATACTTTTATTCAATCCATTACCAAAGGGAATCGGGTCGTTTTTATAGTAATTGGAATATTGGGATTAATGGTTGTTAACTGGGCAATCGAATCGCTGAAGTGGAAATTACTGATCAGACAGTCGGAAAGAGTAAGTTTCGGGAAAGCATACCAGGCCGTACTTGGTGGACTGGCGGTTAGTGTTTTTACACCAAACCGTGTTGGAGAATTTTTAGGACGTGTTTTTATCCTGAAAAATACCGATCCACTCAAAGGAATTACGCTCACAATTGTAGGGAGTTTTAGTCAGCTGATCGTCACGATAGTATTTGGAACAGCGGCATACCTGGTGTTTGCGCCGCGTTATCTATCGGATTTCATCACCGACAGTTTGTGGCTGGTAAACGGGTTTTCGCTAACTCTGGTTACTTTATCGCTGGTGCTGGTTGTTGCCTATTTCAACATTTCGGTGTTGCATCGTATTTCGATTCTTATTCCTGCCAGGTATGCTGAAAAAATAAAAACCAGCATCGATGCCATTGCTTTATGCCCTAAACAATTACTCCTGAAAGTGATTTTGCTAAGCACGACGCGTTACCTCATATTTT
>CAZBZA010000835.1:0-1664 GCA_964495865.1 uncultured Lentimicrobiaceae bacterium | reverse complement strand
ATTCCGCCACCAAATGCGCATGCAACACGAAGCGATTCGTCTTCTGTCAATCCCAGTTCATCTGCAAAAGCAGTTAAAACAGATTGTGAGCAATTAAACTTGTTATCAAAATAATTGAGGGCTTTATCGGCTCGTTCCATTATGCAGGTATTTTAATATATGATTTTAATCTCCTGATTGTTCAGCAATTACAGGTTTTTGACTTTTCGAAAGTATCTATCATCTCCTTAAGCGTTTTAATCACTTTTTCCACGCCGTCAGGATCAATGCAATAGTTAACTTTTACACCATCAACTGTTCCCTGTATAAGTTTACATTCTTTAAGTTCCTGAAGATGCTGGCTAACTGTTGTGCGGCTCAGTGGCAACTCTTCTGTAATATCACCGTTGATACAGGTTCCTGTTTCGGCCAGATAATTAAGTATAGCAAGCCTTGCCGGATGCGATAGCGCTTTAAAATATACTGCCGAATGCTGCAACGTTTCATCAAATAGTTCTGTCTTTGCCATTATTGGATTTATTTTATGACGCAAATATACGACATGATTTTGATACGACGTGTAAATACGACATATTTTTTTACATAAGCTCAATATGTTTTTTCCTTGCATTTGAGTGGAGATTGTTGTAATTTAATTGCTTATAATATTATCTTTTACTTCACACTGATAATTACTTTGTTTAAAGCTTGATGTAGTTATACGGATTATGCTGTTCCGGTGAAATCTTGCACTAAAACAGCAAGGCTGACCGGGAAACTTAAACTTAACGCATAAGCTAAATACTTATACCTGAATTCTTGTATATACTTGAAATTTAAACTGGTACAACTGGTGAACGGAATCTTTTTTAGTTTCGGCTGAGTATTCATGACACTTTCGACCAATATTAATTTAACTATGGAGGACAGATGATGAGCATTACGAAAAAATTTTTCCCTAACAAGGGGATTTGCCGGGTAGAGTTCATATTGCCTGAATTATCAACCAATCACGCAAAAACTGTATCTGTAGTCGGTGACTTTAACGGCTGGAATCCTGATGTTAATATTATGAAAAAGGATAGGAACAAGCGTTTTAAATGTTCCATCGATTTTACAATAGGTAAGGTGTACCAGTTCCGGTATTTGATTGACAGATATCGCTGGGAAAACGAATGGGAAGCTGATGCTTATGCGCCCACGCCTTATGAAGGGGAGTATAATATGATGCTTTCGTGTGAGTTTCCGGCAGAATAAGTAAAGTAAAGTGATGATAATCCTAATCATGCGTCTGCTTTCATTGTTGCTTGTGGCGATAAATGATTGAGCAAATCAGGATGCTGTTTTGGAGATGCGCTGTTTTTGAAATTGAATACCAATTATTTATTCACGATTGATTTGGTATATTGATTGCACTTTTAAGTGATATGGTTTTAGTGTAAATACGGGCAAAAAAAATCCGGTGAGAGTCTGTGCTTTCACCGGATTTTGTATTTTGGAGTAATTTTACAAACTTTTTATCTCCGCAACCAGTTTCTGTAGCGTTGCTTTAGCATCGCCAAATAACATACGGTTTTTCTGGTGGTAGAAAAGGTTATTCGGAATAGCTGCATAACCGGCGGCCATACTGCGTTTCATCACGATTACATTTTTAGCATCCAATGCTTTGATGATCGGCATACCGT
>CAZBZA010000834.1:0-1667 GCA_964495865.1 uncultured Lentimicrobiaceae bacterium | reverse complement strand
GCCGGTAACTTTTACTGAGTAAGTCTGACCTGTTTTTGCACGGTAATTCGTCATATTTCCGGGATCGGAGGTGATTTCGTTGCTGGCGATTACTACAGTACTGGTATTCGTTGCAGTACCTACAAACTTAAAACTTCCCGAATATGCTCCGTAATTGGTGGTTGAAATGCCATTTTTAGTATTTCCGGTATATTTCTGCTGACCAGCAACTATTGTAACTTTAACGACACCTTCCTGTCCAACCTGCAGTAATCCGGCATGAACTGCTGCTTTTGCCAGGCGCGAATCGTCAGTATACATTCCATCGGCTCCTCCCCATACCGAGCCCTGATCAGAGCCGGTAACTTTTACTGAGTAAGTCTGACCTGCATTTGCGCGATATTTCAACATATTTCCAGGGTCTGCAAGAATTGTGCTTCCCTGAGAAAATCCCAGTCCTGAGTAAAATAAATTTATTACCAGTAAAGTAATTAAAGCTCTTGATGTTTTCATAATTAGTCAGTTTAAGAATTGCTTACTCTGGTTTGGATTTTCAGCTTTCTCCCTTTGTTTTACATTGTGTAATCATTGTTGAGAAATTCCACTTTCTGCTGCAGGTTCCGGATTATCTGGCTGAAGAACCCAACCTTCATAAAATGGGTAAATGCAATGGAAGCTCTCGTATATTGTATTGCCAACTGCTATTATAAATATCAGTTAAAGGTATTAAATTTTTATTTCTTAGATATGTATCCTTACGGTTTAATTCTCTGAAGACTTATATTTAATAAATGTTAGTCAGGTGTTTTTTTGTAATCAATCATTATTCGACTCAAGAGAACTAATCATAATCTGAATTCAAATAAAAAACCCGAAAGCAATTTCTCCGCTTTCGGGTTTTAAACTTTATGATCAGCGTTTTATAACGACTCCATCAATTCATCCGTCATTTCCAGGTTATGATACACAGCCTGAATATCATCGTCTTCTTCAAACATTTCAACCAGCCTCATTACTTTTTTTGCACTTTCGAGGTCGAGTTTGGTAGTGTCTTTAGGTATCCTTTGCAGTTGAGCACTTTCCGGTTCAATTTTGAGTGATTCCAGTTTTTTCATCATGGCGCCAAAATTTTCCATGGCAGTTGTGATGGTGAAATAACCATCTTCCAGTTGCATGTCCTCGGCACCGGCCTCAATCATTTCCATTTCAAATTCTTCGGCATCAATTGTACCTTCGGGAATGGTAAACATACCTTTGCGGTCGAAAATAAAACTCAGCGAACCGTTTGTTCCCAGGTTACCGCTGAATTTGTTGAAATACATGCGAACATTCGAAATAGTGCGCTGCTGGTTATCGGTAGTTGCTTCGAGAAAAATAGCTACTCCGCCGTTGGCATAGCCTTCGAAAGTACACTCAATAAAAGAAGCACCGTCCTTATCAGCTCCTTTGCTGATGGCACGTTGTATGTTTTCCTTAGGCATACTTGCGCCTTTGGCATTGGAAATTGCAAGTCTCAAGCGGGGGTTGGCATCCGGATCGGCACCGCTTTCCTTTACTGCAACAGTAATTTCTTTAATGATTTTGGAAAAAATTTTCGATCTTTTGGCATCCAAAGCTCCTTTTTTACGCTTGATGGTCGACCATTTATTATGTCCCGACATATGTTTTGGTATTTCAGTTTATGTATT
>CAZBZA010000833.1:0-1670 GCA_964495865.1 uncultured Lentimicrobiaceae bacterium | reverse complement strand
GATTTAATACGACTGCCGTTCGAAACAATACTGGCATTGGTTTCAAGGTTTAAACCTCCGGAATTTGATGGAGAAATATGGCATCCGGATGAAGCGCAGCTACTTGTTACTATCGATTTTACTGCTAAAAACTTTGGACCGGGAGTGCTGTCAGGATTTGGATCCGGATTGGAGTCTTCGCTTTTTGAACAGGAAAAGGTTAACCCTGTAATCACTGCAATGCTGATGATAAAAATTAGTTTTCTCATGGTTTTATTATTTGTGTGTTTGCGTAAAAAAAATGATTGCTGATTTGATGATGTAAAGATATTTCGGGTCCTGTGCCCACAAAAAATAAGAAAGATGAATGGGAATTAATGAATGATGAATGAGGATTTACGGACAACAACTCTGAAGCAAAAGGAAGTTTACCTTTCCTGATTGTGGAAATGTAAGCTAATCGGACAATTTGTTTTCATTGATTTTGTCAGGCTTAAAGCAAACCTGTTGGGATAAATGTTTATTTGGGGCATATCAGATTTGTGTTTCCTGATAACAGAATAAAATATTTTTCCATCACCCTACCTCCGCTTAGAACTATACTAATCAATCCTTTGAGTATTAAAATCATTGTTTTGCATGTGATGAATAAAAAATAAATTGGTAATCATATAAGGGTATCTACCTATTTGTGTGTATTAATATTACAAACTTATTATTTACTAACTTAACACTAATACGCTATGAAAACCAAGAGAATTTTATTAACTGCTATGGCAATGCTTGCAACCGGATTGCTGTTTACATCCATACAAGGATGCTCAAAAGATGTTGCTGATGAAACTTCCACCACTACTCTTAGTGAAGACTACAAGGCCGACGTGATCGAATACACCTACATAGACCCATTGGCTTATATCCCGCAGAGTTGTATTGACTCATTACCGCTAGAACCACTCAGTCAGGCAGAAATTGATGCCCTCACATTTTTAAGAGAGGAAGAACTGCTGGCTCACGATGTTTACGAAGCTTTATCAGGGCTTTATACTAAACCGATTTTTCTTAACATTTCCAAAAGCGAACTGGCCCATACCACTGCCATAAAAGCACTGCTGGTAAAATACCAACTCACCGATCCGGCAGCAACTCATGTTTCGGGTACGTTCGAAAATCCTGACCTTCAGAATCTTTATACCTTGCTTGTAAGTAGCGGATCCACATCACTTCTGGATGGACTTACAGTTGGCGCAACTATTGAAGACCTTGATATTTCCGACCTTCAAAAGCAATTAGTGCTGATTGACAACCAGGATATAACTCTTGTTTTTAATAACCTGATGAAAGGATCAAGAAATCATCTCAGGTCCTTTTATGCAAATATTCTTTTCAACAAGGGTACTTATACACCTCAGTATATCAGCCAGGATGAATTTGACCTTATCATTGGATCTTCGCATGAATTTGGCACTGGCAGCTGTACCTGCCTGAATTAAATCCAAACCTCACCTGTTTACCCGGTAAAGAAATTTTCTTTGCCGGGTTTTTTTGTTCTTCCGGTACCGTAGATTTTTGGGCAATGTAAGCGCCGGATTATTTGTATTTATAGATTATACTATCCGATGGGCGGATATAGTATGAATAATTCCTGAACCTATTGAATCCATTGAACCTTAGAGATTTTGTATTATATA
>CAZBZA010000832.1:0-1671 GCA_964495865.1 uncultured Lentimicrobiaceae bacterium | reverse complement strand
CGCAAATGGTGGGGCGATAGTTTTGCACCTTTGGTAAAAGATGGCGTTGAGGGTTTCTGGACTGATATGAATGAAATTGCTTCGTGGGGCGGTGGTTATACACCATCGTTGGTGCAACTCGACTGGGATGGCCAATTTGCCAGTTACCGCAAAGCAAAAAATGTTTACGGTTTGCAGATGTCGCGCAGCACATACGAAGGCACCCGCAACCTGATGAACGGTAAGCGTCCGTTTACTTTAACAAGAGCTTCGTATGCCGGGGCACAGCGTTATACGGCCATCTGGACCGGCGATAATGTTGCCAGCGATGCACATATGATGCTTGGTTGCCGATTGGTTAACTCACTCGGAATCACGGGAATGACTTTTGCCGGTGTTGATGTGGGAGGTTTTATTGGAACAGCATCACCAAATCTATTTGCACGATGGCTGACAATCGGCACTTTTACTCCATTTTTCAGGGTGCACAAAGCCAATAATGAAAATCAATCGGAGCCCTGGAGTTACGGCGAAGTTGTCGAAAATATTTCGCGTAATTATATTTCGCTCAGGTATCGCCTGCTGCCATACCTGTATTCCGCTTTCGCTGAAGCGCATAAAACTGGAATTCCGGTAAACCGGACAATGGTTATCGACAACACTACCGACGAAAAATGCTGGCAACCTGCTTATCAGCATCAGTTTATGTTTGGCCCATCCATAATGGTTGCACCGGTCGAAAGCACAAAGGAAATCACGAAAGTATATTTGCCCGAAGGCGATTGGTACGACTTTTTTAATGGAAATAAATACAATGGAAACCAGGAAATTATGATTGAATGCCCATTAGATAAGCTTCCTGTTTTTGCAAAAGGAGGTAGCATTATCCCGATGCAGACTTTAATCCAAAGCACTTCGGAGAAACCGGCGGATACACTTTTCGTTCATATCTATTATGGAAACGAAGCATCAGTTTATACCTATTACGAAGATGATGGTGAAACTTATTCGTACGAGAAAGGAAGTTTCCTTGAATCGGAAATGAGCTTCGATCCCATAGCCAAAAAGATTGTTATACAATCACTTGCAACTAAATCATACACTAGTAAGTTTAAATCCATCTCTATAATTCTTCATGGTTTTGAGGCTGTTTCCGGTCAAATGGGTTTGAATGGAAAACGCTATTCTCCCAAAGCAACAGTTATCGATTTTTTCAATTCGATAAAACCAACCAATCCATTGTGGTTCGACAGCCGTAAAATGGAGCAAAAAGTGCTGGTAATCGATGGCAATATTGCCAATAAAGGAATTGAGGTTTCCTGGTAAAAATCAGGTCACTTTTGCGAAATAAGGCTGGTATTATTTACCGGCCTTTTTTAATTCATTCATTTTTAAATATTTGATAAAAACCGCATAAGCAGATAAAGAGCAAACCACGAAACCGTAATACCCATCCAGGAACCCGAGTTTAAAAATATAATCGCGTTTAAATTTCCAGATGCTTTTGAAAACGGCAATAAATAAGGATGAGTTCTTCCCTTTTAAAATTCCCTCGTTCGCGGCTATATCCGAAAATTTGTTGATCTGATCGAGATGTTGTTTAATCGAATAATAGGAATAATGAAGTAAATCACCGTTAAGCTTTTGAATAACAGCATTCTCCTGCATTTTTACACTTTCGTGAAGATTAAT
>CAZBZA010000831.1:0-1679 GCA_964495865.1 uncultured Lentimicrobiaceae bacterium | reverse complement strand
GGTTTCAAGTTTCAGGGTTTCCATTTCCCATCTCCCAGTTTCCATTTCCCAGTTTACAGTTTCAAGTTTCAAGGGTTTACTTCAATAAATCAATTCTTCTACCAAAGTTTTATCTTTTTCGAGTTGTTTTTTTAGTTCGTCGAGGCCGCTGAATTCAAGTTCCTGCCGTATGTATTTTGCAAAATAAACGGTTGCGTCTTTCCCATTCAGTGGCTCATCCATTTCGAATGGAAAAATCTCAATAATTATTTCCTCCTTACAGCGATCGTTGCCATACCTGCTGTTTTTAATATTGAGAATTCCTTTAAATGATCTGTTTTCAACTTCTATTCGCACAGCGTACACACCATCGGGCGGAACAAGTTTGCATTCCTCTTCAATGTCAAGATATAGTGTATTGACATTCCTTTCTTTCAGGTCATTGCTGCCATTTGTGAGCTTGCCAATGATCATATAATGGTGATCGAGGTATGCATTAGCACGTTGGATGCGGCCTTCCTGAATTGATTTCCTTATCAGCGTTGAACTTACCGTTTCGTTATGCAGATCCTGTTCCGGAATTTCCTCAACATCAAAATTATAATACGTTCCGAGTTCGCGCAGGAAGTCGAAATTGCCTTCCCTGTTATACCCGAACTGATGATTAAAACCGATTACAATTTTACGTGCATGCAATTTGGCAACCAGTATATTACGGATAAAATCGATGGATGAGATATGCGCAAATTCAGGTGTAAACGTCACAATAATAAGGTTTTGAAGCCCCGCTTTTCGCAAAAGCTCAATCTTTTCGCGTTGCGAATTGATAAGGAACAAATCTTTTCCGGCAGTTTCGGGAAACAAAACTTTACGCGGATGCGGATTAAAAGTGATAAGAACACTTTCACCTTGTATGTCGCGGGCAATGCGGTTAATGCGGTTTATTATTGCTTTATGACCCACATGCACTCCGTCGAAACTACCAGTAGTAACCACAGGATTAGGAATGTTAGCAAGATGGTCAAAATCGTAAAATATTCGCATGAGAAATGTGCCAGAATCCGTTGTTCGGAATGATGAGTATTAGGTGAAGTGAATTCAGTTAAGAAAACAGAATTTTAACTGTTACCAGATTTAAACTTTTTTTACAAAATAAGCCAGCTTCTCGAGAGAGGTAATCATATCATACTCTTCGAGATACACATTCGACGGTACATTAATCGGCTTTGGCGTAAAATTGAGAATCCCTTTAATCCCTGCCATCACAAGCAAATCAGCCACATTAGCAGCATCAGCAGCCGGAACGGTTAAAACAGCTATGGTAATGTTCTCTTTTTTTATTATTTCAGTCAGCCGGTCGAAATGATAACACCACACACCTGCATAAACACGGTCGATTTTATCCGGATTAACATCAAAACCAGCTACAACAGAAAGTTTAGTTCGTTTACCGCTAAAGTACCCGATAATGGCACGGCCCAGGTTTCCTATACCAATTACGGCAACTTTCTGACCATCGCGGCTATCGATAATTTTGCCAATAATGTCGATAAGTTCTTTAACATCGTATCCCTGGCGTAATGTTCCGGAATACCCGATAAGCATAATATCGCGTCTTACCTGAACCGAGGTAATATGCAGCATGGCAGCAAGTTCGTGCGAAAAAACATGATGTTTCCCTGCTGAATTTGCAATTAATA
>CAZBZA010000830.1:0-1682 GCA_964495865.1 uncultured Lentimicrobiaceae bacterium | reverse complement strand
TTCAGATACTTGCAATCCTGGCCGATGCCTGCCATGCCAAACCCGAAGCTATTGATTATTTGAACCGTAATAATCTCCCGATTTTTCTGCTGATAGCAAGGAAGTATATTACGTTCAGGGATAGCCAGACGTATAATTATTATAAGAAGAAGTTTTGAACCTAAATAGATTTACGACTAAAAATCTTGGCCACTTAAGGAGCATTTTGAAATTCCTTTTTATGAAAAAAATGTGTGTCGCATCAAAATCTACAATTCAAGGATTCTCACTAATCTTATACAATTACCTGGTATTTGAAAACTTGTAAAGCCTTCTATTTTAATTAATTAGTTGAATGATACCCATTTTACAGCTGGGTCTAACTAGACTCGCAGGTTTTCAGCTTAGTCTAAAAAATTGTTATCATCTCTTTTAATCAGCTTTTTAGCATTAAATTTAGAAACAACTTTCTTTCCTGTCTTTTCTTCAATCTCTTTGCGTGTATTACCGGCAATAGTTCCGCCCTGTTTGGCAATTTTTCGGTTTTCCGAAAATGATTTCGGTTTCTTTTCTTTCGATATTTCGGTTGTTGTAGCTTCAGCAAGCATATTAAGTACCAATTCAAGATTGGTCATATGATCTTGCAAATTTTCAGTTTTCAGATCTTTGAATTTCTTATATTCTTTGGTTGAAAAACCACTCCATGCCTTCGAAATATCATCTGTTAGTATAGCAAATTCTTGCCCTTTCAAAACACCACGATTTTCCCATTCATCAGTTAATTCCTTCCTGATTTCTATACTTTTAAGTCGTTGGTTTATCCATTCTTTGGAGTACCCTTTACGTAAATAAGTTTCCATTAACCGGTCAAGGCCAATTTCAGGATCTTCAATTTCATCAATACGCTGACGAGCCACCTTTGCTATCCAAAGTTTAAATGGCTCAGCTTTGGGAGAAGGAATACTTTGAATTAAACGAAAAAGCTGCTCAGTATCAGCAACATCTGTGAGCCGCATTTTCCCATCAGCAGCTTTCAATTTCAAAGCGTGACAATTCGTCACGGTTTCATTTCCTTCTTCTTTTAACCTTTGTTTTAATTTTCGCCAATATGCAGATGGATCAATGCTTTCCGTAAGGATGCCAACAACGTCTACTACTGAAAAATACCATTTTTCCTGTTCTTCGTCCCAATGAGTTCGAACCTGTTTGGTTTCGAATAATTTTATACTGTTATTTATTTTCATATTTTACATGTATTACATTGGCGTAATTAATTCAGCACCCTGAGAAACGGCAAAGGCAGCAAATACTATTCGTTTAAAGTTTTCAATCCAGAAAAACAATTAATCATGACAAATAGCTCTTAACGGGTCAGAGTTTTTATGCTATGCAATATGTTTACTTTTGCTAAGCAATAAACAAATTTAGGCTAAAACCATTGAATAAACAGACACTATAATATCATAGTCTCAATCTCTAAAAAAAACCACGGCTCCAAAAGACCGTGGTTCAGTATCCAAGTGATAATCAAAGTTATATTATCCGCATTTGCTATACCCGCATGAGGCAGAGGTTATGCATCTGTTTTTGCACCGGGGAAAATCTATTGAATAAACGATAACAAATAATTGATTTCTTTATCGGTTATATTTTCTTGTTCGGATTTATCATAAATTGCTGGCAAGAAAACAGAATTATCAATT
>CAZBZA010000829.1:0-1687 GCA_964495865.1 uncultured Lentimicrobiaceae bacterium | reverse complement strand
AGTGAGGAATGTTCTTCAGCACTTCCAAAGTAAGGTCCCAGAATCTTTGTACTGTATCAATCTGAAGCCTTTCATCAGGTGAATGCGCTCCCTTAATGGTTGGTCCATACGAAATCATATCAATTCCGGGATACTGCTCGCCAATCAAACCGCATTCCAGTCCGGCATGAATAGCCAAAACCTTTGGTTCCTGATTAAAGAGTTTTACATATGCGTTGCGGGTAACATCCAGGACAGGTGATTTCGGATTAGGAGTCCAACCAGGGTAACCGTCGTCATGAGTAATTTTAGCTCCTGCCAAACGGAAAACACTTTCGACCATATTTAATACATCTTTTTTACCATGTTCCGATGAACTTCTTTGACTGGTTCCAATTTCGATAACTTTATCATTCATTTTTACCGACGCAAGATTAGTTGAAGTCTCAACGAAGTTGGGGACATCAGCTGACATCGCAATAACACCGTGCGGACATGCATAAAGAGCATTGAGTAAACGCTCTTGTGTCGACAAATCAATAAGGTATGAAGGCAATTCGATTGGTGCAAAACTAACCAGCAAACCTGGCTCTGTTGTTTTATACTCGTCTTTTAAAATCGAGTTAAATGTTTTCACATATTGAATAAAATCGGTATTGAAACGGTTTGGAACGATAACATTGGCAAAAGCTTCGCGGGCGATAGCATTACGAAGATTCCCACCGTTAATTTCCGAAATCCTGACTTCGTATTGGTGACTTGCTGTCCAAAGGAGTCTGTTGATTATTTTAACAGCATTTCCTCTTCCTTTATTTATATCATCACCAGAATGCCCTCCCTGTAAACCAGAAACTTTGATCTGATAACCGGCAAAATCATAATTAACTGCAACGCGGGAGTAACTCATGAATACCTTTGTATCCTGTCCACCGGCACAGCCGATAAACAATTCACCTTCATCTTCCGAATCGAGGTTAAGTAGAATCCTGCCTTTCAAAAATCCAGGTTTGAGCCCCTTGGCTCCGGTAAGGCCAGTTTCTTCATCCACAGTAAAGAGCATTTCGAGAGGGCCATGTTCAATATCAACGGCTTCGAGAATGGCAAGTTGCGCCGCTATCCCAATTCCATCATCCGCTCCAAGCGTTGTACCTGTTGCTTTTACCCATTCCCCTTCAATCCGTGGAACAATTGGATCGTTGTCGAAATCGTGATACGTATCACTATTCTTTTCACAAACCATATCGATATGGCTTTGCAGAATAACTACCGGAAAATGTTCGTAACCAGCTGTGGCGGGTTTGCGGATAAGAATATTACCAATTTCATCAAGTTCATGCTCGAGATGGAGTTTACGGGCAATACTCACAATATAATCCGTAATCTGTTTTTCTTTTTTTGATGGTCGGGGAACTTTACATATTTCAGCAAAATAAAACCATACTCTTTCGGGGCTTAATCCGTTAAAAACTGTGCTCATAACGCTTAGGTAATTTTGTTATATGCAAATATATACCATAAAATAAGAATTCAACTCATATTTTAAAATTTAAGTGAAACACGCACTACTTTCAAAATTTGACTAGTTGATAATTTGGAAATTC
Source organism: uncultured Lentimicrobiaceae bacterium (assembly GCA_964495865.1). Classification (GTDB taxonomy): domain Bacteria; phylum Bacteroidota; class Bacteroidia; order Bacteroidales; family UBA4417; genus UBA4417. The sequence goes on along the minus strand of CAZBZA010000829.1, from coordinate 107 downwards.
GACGATTTGGCTATTCGACAATTCGACAATTCGACAATTCGGCAATTAGCTTCGCTGATCTGCCTTCGGTCGGTTCGGCAATTTGACAATTTAATAATTTGAAAATT
>CAZBZA010000828.1:0-1688 GCA_964495865.1 uncultured Lentimicrobiaceae bacterium | reverse complement strand
AGAAAAGGAGCAATTTTAACAGCTGTAGGGTATTCTTTCTCTTTTCCTAAAATGGTGTAAAGTGCAGCGAAGAAAAGAATTCCGGCTGCAAGTCCGCCAAGAAAAAGATATAAGGGTATATGCCAATGCCATATGTGTAACTGCGGATCTATCAGGTGATTCATTCGTCCGCTGACGATAAGTTCTTCTTTCATAGTTCGTTAACAGCTAAATGAGAAAATACAATTGTGGTCTGGTTCCAGCTTCCGGGATCAGGGTTTTAAACTTACGTGTTTTAAGCACTTTCGAAACCGGGCTATTGGGATCGTCGAGGTCGCCGAAATACATACATTTTGTCGGGCAGACCGATACACAAGCGGGATCAAGTCCTTTCTCCACCCTGTTATGCAGGCAGAAAGTACATTTGTCAACATATCCATCGGGATGCGGATAGCGGGCATCGTACGGACAGGAAGCGATACAGGCTCCGCAACCGATACATTCGTCGGGTGTTACAAGTACTACACCGCCTTCGGCATAATGACTGGCACCGGTAGGGCAGCAACGCACACAAGGTGAGTTATCGCAATGGTTGCAACGTTCGGAGCGTATTTCAATTTCCAGGTTTGGGTAGGTGCCATCAGTTACTTCCACAACCCAATCGCGGCAGAAACCTACAGGAACATCATTCTCTGTCTGACAGGCAACAACGCAGTCGCTGCATCCTACGCATTTTTTGGTATCTACGGCCATAGCGTATCTCATGCTTCAGCCTCCTTTCCTTCTTCTTTAAAATCGGTGATAAATGTTACAAAATTGCCGCGCATTCCGGTTCCGCCCATTACCGGATCGATGTGAACCCGTGTAATAAGTTCAGTATCATTGATACCACGGCCATGCGCCCTTGATAATTTTTTATTGTTATGACCGAAACCATGCACCATGTAAACAGAATCCCAGCGAATGCGCTCGGTAACCCGTACTTTTATTGAAAATGAAGATGTTATTTCATCCTGATTTTTCAGCTTTACCCTTTGTCCGGCTGTTAGTCCCCAGAGTTTTGCAACTTTCGGGTTTACCCACAAAACATTTTCGTCCATCAAATCAGTCAGATAAGGATTATTGGCTGTCCGGCTGAAAGTATGCATCGGAGCCCTTCCATAGTTCAGTCTGTAATATCCTTCGGGTGGTTCCTCGTGGGCGGTGTACTCCGGGAATGGCGAAAAACCTTCATTTACCATATCGGTTGAGTACAATTCTATTTTACCACTTGTAGTATTAAAAGCCACATCTTCGCCGGGAGTAAAATATAAATCATCGGCTTCACGCGGGAAATTTTTAACGCCAATCCGTTTCATTTCTTCAAGCGAAGTACCTATTCCCTTAAGCTGCCAGTCGAGCTGTTCTTCCATATCTTTCCAGGGAAACCAGGCACCCAGCCCAAGTTTTACAGCAAGTTCCTTTGCCATCCATGAGGCAGGCTTAGTATTATATTTTGGTTCGGCAGCCGGAACGCGTATTGCAACATTAGGTTTCCGATGTCCTGAATTACGGATCATATCATAACGCTCCAGATAAGTACATTCGGGCAGCACAACATCAGCATAACCGGTAAGTTCAACCGGCATAGTATCAACAACTACAAGTAATTCAAGCGCATCAATAGCTTTGAGTGTGTTAGCCTGATTTGGAAATGCAGCCAAAAGATT
>CAZBZA010000827.1:0-1691 GCA_964495865.1 uncultured Lentimicrobiaceae bacterium | reverse complement strand
TTTCCCATTCTTTTCCGTAACCAGGCTGCGATGGCGCTTTCGGAACATTTTTACCGTTTCCGTTATCAAGCAGTTTTTGGCCTTCCGTATTTTTAATATTACCATCATGATACTTCATGAAAAGATATTGATAAAATGATTTCCAGTCGGTTACAAGTCTGTTGCCGGTATATACAGAATATGCGGTAATGTAATCGCGAGCAGCAGCAGGGTTTTGTTTGAAACGTTCAGCGGCCTGGTTATCAACTACCAATACCTCTGCCAAATACTGGTTTTCGAGCTGCTGCTGGTATTTTTCTATTTCGGGATGAATTACATTATAGCGGCTGTAAGCCCAGTTATTCACCTGGCTGAAAGCCCAGTAAGCAGCCGTTTCGGACCATGTGATCATGGAACCGTTGCCAAGGGCATGACTTTGGGGAATTTCGGTAATACCACAATACATCGGGGCATACACGCATCCGTCGGCATCGTCGGCACCAAACCAAAAAATACCACCTACAGGATCAGGCAGCCAGCTCCGCGACTGTGCTACAAAACTATAACCGGTTTGCTGGGTAGCAACGGCTCTCTCGTTAAGGTATTTTATGCCATCGACTTCAAATTCCATGGGGCGCCAGCGGTAAGGCGATTTATAAGGACCGGCGCCCGGATCGTTGCGCATATCAAGCGGGGTATCTTCGTAATGATTCCGCATTCCGGCCATTACCTGCTGGATAGTTACAGGTGCATCGGGTTTAACCCAGAGCGGAAGCCTGTTCGATACAAAACCATTAGGATTTTTACTGCCATCCATGCATGTTGCGTTATGCGAAAACTGTCCGAGCGCATAATTTGTATAATCGCTGTTATCGCGGATTTCCTTGTTTATCGTCCTGAAAAACGACCATACCCTTGCATCGCAGTAACGGGCACCTCCGAAATTCAAAGGATTATACACATCCGAAAAACTGAATGCTTCGTCAGTGCCTTTGTAAAACCCGTATTTCTTTGCAAAGCTGATCACATCTGACGAATGATAAACGGTTTGTTTCGTATCGCTCCAGTTGTTGGATTTCTGAAAAGGAAATGTAGTGATTCGTGCCTGGTTGGCATGTCCGCTTATATATCCATCGGGAATAAGACGTGCTACCCAAACTGCCCCTTTTTCGTATTTGCCTTTGCCTATCATTTCGAATATCCATGCTTCGTTGGCATCAGAAACGGAAAACGATTCGCCGCTGGTTGCATACCCATATTGAGCAACAAGTTCTGTCATAATATTTATAGCTTCCCTTGCTGTTTTCGAACGTTGCAGGGCAATTTTCATCAGTGAGCCATAATCAAGAATTGCACCTGGCTGATGAACCAATGAATCAAGTCCGCCCCATGTTGTTTCGCCAATAGCAACCTGGTGTTCGTTCATAAACTGAACCACCGAATAGGTATGTGGCACTTCGGGAATTGCACCCAGGAGTTTTCCGTTTTCGTAGTGATAAACCTGGCACATATCGCCGGGCTTGTGATCGGCAGCCGGATAAAATGCAATGGCACCGTAACGGGTATGCGAATCAGCATTATAGGTTATCATTACGGAGCGGTCGCTGCTGGCGCCTTTGGTAATTATAAAATTGGTACAGGCCTTAACAGTGGAATAACCGGCAAGGAAAGAGATCAATAAAAAGGAAAGAATGCGGCGGATTGTCATAGTA
>CAZBZA010000826.1:0-1691 GCA_964495865.1 uncultured Lentimicrobiaceae bacterium | reverse complement strand
GATTTGCTTTCCTACTTTTATGGCTCACTGCCGCTTGTGCCTGATGAAACCTTGGTTTCGTGCATTTTCGGCGGATTATTTATTGGAATAGGAGTTGCGTTTACATTTAAAGCTAAAGCAACCAGCGGTGGCAGCGATGTAATTGCTATGATATTGCAGAAATACACACGTCTTCCGCTAGGGCAGTTGATGATGATGGTTGATTCCGCTATCGTGATTCTCAGTTTTTTTGCTTTTGGCGACTGGAGGATACCACTTTTCAGCTGGATTACCATTTTTGTGCTCGGAAGGGTTGTGGATACAGCCATGCATGGGTTTTCGTATGATAAAACCCTTTTTATAATTTCGGATAAACACGATGAAATCCGCAATAGTATTATCAGTGATCTGCGTCGTGGTGGCACTTTTTTGCATGGCGAAGGAATGTACAATCACGATAGCAAACAGATTATTTTCACCGTAGTGAATCCCCGCGAGCTGTATATGCTTGAGGAATTCATTCACCGTATTGATCCCGAAGCTTTTATAGCTGTACTCGATGCTTACGAGATTCTGGGTAAAGGATTTAAATCGCTGAGCGAAAAAGTGGACGATAAATGAAAAATAAATCTGTTTACCTTTCATTATATATATTGATGGTTCTCACCATTATGTCGGGCTGCTCCAAAGATGAAAACACAGCGCCTGTATCTATTTTCGACTCTTACGTAATTAAAGATATTGAATACGCCATAAATAATGACACCACAGGAGAACTACAACATCTTACCCTTGATATTTATTTTTCCCGTAAAACAGATACCAGTCAAAAAAATCCACTCGTACTGATGATTCATGGCGGCAGTTTTCAGATTGGCGATAAGGAATGGGTTTCGGAATCGTGCAATCTACTGGCTGAAGCCGGATTTATTACAGCCACAATTAATTACCGGCTTGGATGGAGATTCAAGAATTGTAACGATTCCACAAAAACGCTTGCTGAAGCCAATTACCGTGGCATGCAGGATGCCAACGCGGCATTGCGTTTTCTGGTTGCTCATGCTGACGAGTATGGTATTGATACCAACTGGATTTTTGTTGCCGGCGAAAGTGCCGGTGCTGTAATTGCATTGAACAGCAGTTATTTTTCTGAAAGCAGAGTAAATTCACATTTTCCCCTCCTGACTCAAAAACTGGGAGGATTGCATAATTCAGGAAACAATTACATGGAAACTTATTCAATAAAAGGAATTTGCAATAAATGGGGTGCCATTTCGGATACTAACCTGATTAACAGTAAGTTTAACTTACCAACTATCAGTTTTCATGGCAACCTAGACCCGTTGGTTCCGGCGGAACATGGCTATCTTCTGGAATGCAATTCGTTTACGGTTTACGGATCAGTTTGTATTCACAGGCAAACAAGAGCTTCGGAAGGCATATCTATATTATTTCTATCTAAAAACGGACTCCACCAGCCAAAAGAGTTTACCCCCGAATTTACTATGAATAAAACAGCTGAGTTTTTTCACCACATAATGTCAGGAACTGCTGAAAGCGCAATTTATTCAGATTAATTGTCAGGGTTGACCTATCCCGGTAAACTGATGTACGAAACTCAAAAAAGCTTATTAAAACTGATATAGTTAGAAATACCTGACATTATAAGACTACAGTAATTGAGAAATGAGATAGTTTATTAATTTTGTTAA
>CAZBZA010000825.1:0-1692 GCA_964495865.1 uncultured Lentimicrobiaceae bacterium | reverse complement strand
GCTCATCCCGATAATAATGTTTGGGAACTCATTTTCGATTCATTGCCTGATATGGTGGCTTTGATTGATCTTGATAATGTGGTAGTTAAGGCAAATAAGGCTATGCTTCAAAAGCTGAAAATCGGCGAAAAAAGCCTGGTGGGTAACAAATGTCATAACCTGATGCACGACAGAGGATGTGCACTCGAAAATTGCCCTCATCTGCGGATGATTGAAGACCATAAAAGGCATTCCATTGAGTTATTCGAACCCAAAATTGGCCGTTATCTCCACATAAGCACAACTCCTGTTTTTGATTCCCAAAACAACCTGCTGGGCAGTTTGCATATTGCACGCGATATTACAACTCAAAAGGAGTCGGAAGCCAAACTGAAAGAGTATAATGCTGAACTCAAGGAGCTCAACCACAATAAGGACAAGTTTTTCAGTATTGTTGCACACGATTTGCGAAGCCCCTTCCAGGGAATGTTAGGGTTTACCGATCTTATTCTCGAAGAAATTGACACCCTTACAAAAGCCGAAATTAAAGATTATGTTCAAAAAGTTCATGATTCGTCTTATAGTACTTTTACTCTGCTCGAAAACCTGTTAAACTGGTCGCGGCTGCAAACCGGAAGGATGCAAAACAAGCCTGCAAAGCTGATTATTAATGAGGAAGTTATTGCGATAATGAGCCTTCTTGAATCCAATGTACTAAGTAAAAATATTCATTTTATTAATAATATTGAACCTGTTCACATGGTAAATGCTGATCAGCAAATGGTTCATTCAATATTGCTTAATCTCACCACGAATGCGATCAAATTCAGTTTCCCGGGAGGACGGGTAACATTTGATGCGAAAATTGTGGACATGTGTGAAGATCATTCCGAAAGTGGTTGTATGGATGGGCGCAATTGCCTCGAAATCAGTGTTTCGGATAATGGCGTAGGGATGTCGGCTGAAGTTTTGACGAAACTCTTTGCAGTGGACAGCCATTTTACACTTGCCGGAACTGCAAACGAGCAGGGAGCCGGATTAGGGCTTATCCTTGTAAAAGAAATGACTGAAAAACAAGGCGGGAAACTGACAGTTACCAGCGAACTAAACAAAGGATCTGTGTTTTCATTTACACTTCCTTTGGCTGAAACCGGAAGTATATAAACTCAATACTTTTATAGTATCAGTAAAAAGTAATTTCTTCATAAAATTGTCAATACCGCAAGCATTTTCCTAGAGGTTGTCGCGGAAATCCTTCTTCTTTGTTAATTTCAAATCCTGAAGCAGAGATGATTTCGCATTGATCTGGAAATTCCAGCTTTTCTGTGTACCATAAGGAATCCAGCTGAAACGCATTTCCCAGCAGTGCAGGTTGCGGTATATAGTAATCTGTGTAAATGCAAAATCCTTTTGTTCAAAATCGTATCCGGTTTGCATTGAGAATTTCCATTTTTCGGTCACGTTCACATCTCCGGCCACCCGGAACGTTTGTATAATATCGCGTTTTATCTCTCCTGTCGAGAGTACAGGAACACTGGTGTACCTGAAGTTATAGTCAACCCGCAACGACCACGGATTATCCCAGTCAATATAAAGTTGCGGATTATTAGTAAGATCTTCAATCTCCTGATCCGATGATGATGAGGATGAAGCTTTTTTATCTTTGTCCTTTTTAGGCGTAAGATCATACCCTACACTCAGGTTCCAGCCTGC
>CAZBZA010000824.1:0-1695 GCA_964495865.1 uncultured Lentimicrobiaceae bacterium | reverse complement strand
TGGAGACGCGAGCATCGCGTCTTTACAGGATTGCTATTGTTGAGACGCGAGCATCGCGTCTTTACAGGATTACTATCTCATTAGTAATGGCCATAGCTTTCCGGTATGCTGTTGATACTCCGCAATATCGTTCCTGTGAAAGGTCAACAGCTTTCTGAAGTTTTTCCATTTCAAGGTTTTCACCTTTAAACTCATAGATTATGTGCATAGCTGTGTAATGTTTGGGATGCTCTTCCGTCATTTCAGCTTCAACCCTGATGTTAAAATATTCAGGTTCAACACGCATTTTCTTTAGTATCGAAATCACATCCATTCCGGTACAACCTGCAAGCGATGCAAGCATGAGTTCTTTGGGGCGGGCACCTTCGTCATTTCCGCCAACGGCTGGCAAGGCATCCATAACAACATGATGTCCGCTTACAACGGCATCAAATTTCATATTTCCCTGCCACGATGTATCTACTGTATGTTTCATAATAATTTTCGTTTTGATTTTGATGCAAAATTACAGCTGTTTAACATGCAAAAATGACAATTCTGTACATTCACAATAAGCATGCAGTTGAGTTTACACAAGTTTATTATTGAGATAGTTCTTACTTTTGCAGCAAGAAAGCTTGAAAGTCAGAAGACAGAACCCCGAAGACACGATAAAAAGCTTATTAACAAGAAGTTATAAATGAGTTCATTTATTAATCCGTAATTGTCGGAAAGTAAATTAACGGTTTGGAAAAATTGCAGAAATATGTGGTCTTCCGACTACTGACTTCCATCTTCAAGCCAAAACAGACTTCAATTTTTATACTACAAACCACAAAAGAATGAAGACATACTCAGCTATTGACGATTGCGTGCTTGGCGGACTCAGCGCTCCCTGTTTTGCCAATCTATTACCAGAAGAAATCGAACTGGTTAAAGACAGTAAAATTCAGGTACAGTTCCGCAAGGGCGAGAGCCTGACAAAACAAGGCGCGTTTGCATCGAGTGTTTTATTTGTTGTGGAAGGATTGGTGAGGCAATACATTGTTGGTGATACAAACCGCGATTTTAATCTTCGCATCATCGGTAGTGGCGAATTTATCGGGCTCTCGGCAGCTTTCAGCAAACATACTTACGATTATTCAGCTGTTGCCATTAAAGATACTTTAGCCTGCCTTATTGAAAAGGATGCTATTGCCGGACTGATAAAAAGCAATGGCAGTTTTGCTTACGGACTGATTAACAGGTATTACGAAAACGACAGTTCGCTATACGACACCATACGGAGCATGATGTACAAGCAAATGCATGGAAGGCTGGCTGATGTGCTGCTTTACCTTGATACCATAAAGTACAATAACGAAAGTATTTTCAGCTTTCTTTCGAGGAAAGAGATAGCCGATTTTGCAGGATTATCAACAGAAAGTACGGTAAAACTGTTGAAAGGATTTGAACAGGATGGACTGATTAAACTGATTGATAAAGATATTGATGTGCTTGAAAGAGATGCGTTGAAGGAAATAAGTAAAAGGGGATAGAAAAAAGATAATTCGGTTCATAATGATGGAAATCGGGAATATTTGAAAGTTGAATTAATCCTATTAAATGAAATATTGTTTAACTTTGATGAATAACAATACAAAAAATGGACATCCAGTCTAGAAAATTGCATTTCGTTCAAGAATTCCTTCGGGTTGCTGATGAAGAGCTTGTTGG
>CAZBZA010000823.1:0-1700 GCA_964495865.1 uncultured Lentimicrobiaceae bacterium | reverse complement strand
TTCCGGCCAGCGCCTGGTATGCGCAACATGTATATGAACATTGGGCTTTTACAAACGACAAGGAATATTTAAAACTAACTGCATATCCGATCGTGAAGGAAATCTGCGAGTTCTGGCAGGATCGCCTGAAAAGAATGCCTGATGGCACTTTGATGGCACCCGATGGCTGGTCGCCGGAGCATGGCCCGCGCGAAGATGGAATAATGCACGATCAACAGATCATCTGGGACCTTTTTCAAAACTACCTCGAAATGGCCAGGGCATTGCAAATTGACACTTCGTTCCAAACAGAAGTTGTTGAAATGCAGGCTAAACTTGCGCCCAATAAGATCGGCAAATGGGGTCAATTGCAGGAATGGCACGAAGACCGCGATGATCCGAATGATCAGCACCGCCATACTTCGCATTTGTTTGCAGTTTATCCGGGCCGGCAAATCAGTAAAATGAAAACACCGGAACTTGCTGATGCTGCTATACTTTCGCTACGCAGTCGCAGCGGTAATTACGGCATAAATGAAAACAAGCCGTTTACCGTTGAATCAACCGTGGGCGACAGCCGCCGTTCGTGGACGTGGCCATGGCGCTGCGCTCTGTGGGCGCGTCTTGGCGACGGAGAGCGCGCAGGTATTATGATCCGGGGATTGCTTACCTATAATACGCTGCCAAACCTGTTCTGCGACCACCCTCCTTTCCAGATGGATGGCAACTTTGGAATACCGGCAGCAATGGCCGAAATGCTATTACAAAGCCACGAAGGAGAAATTCAATTGCTTCCGGCAATTCCTGTTGAATGGGCTGTAAAAGGTTCGTTCACAGGGCTCAGAGCCAGAGGTAATTTTACAGTTGATTGCTCATGGCTTAACGGAAAAGTTGTTTCGTACAAAATAAGTTCAGCCAAACCTGTAAAAGTTAAAGTGCGGGTTAACGGAAATATAGTTGACGTTATTTCCGAAAGTTTTTAGTATCAAATCCAATATTCATAAATCAGATTTCAGATAATTATTGAAAGTTGATTCCAAACTAACAAATGATGAAAAAAAATCCATATTCGCCTGTTTATCTGTAAGTTAATTTACATTTCGACAACGTTATTACAGCGACTCTATTTATTTGAGGTGAATATTTTAAGAGTTTTAACAAAAAGATTAAACAAAATTTGTAATCTTGTGTTAATCATTAGCTAAAGACTACAGAACACCAATGATAAAGTATTCAATAAAAGATCTGGAGAAGATTACAGGCATTAAGGCGCATACAATTCGCATCTGGGAAAAAAGATATGGCATTGTAAATCCCTCGCGTACCGAAACAAATATCCGCTATTACTCTGACGAAGATTTACGCCATCTGATGAATGTTGCCATTCTTAATAAATTTGGCTACAAGATTTCAAATATTCAGAGTATGTCGGTTGCTGAAGTAGCGAAAAGTGTGTTGGAGCTTTCAAACCAGGATATTGACAATGATCATTTGGTTGACAACCTGGTTATGGCAATGATTGAACTTGATGAACAGAGGTTCGATAAAATCATTTCTTCGGCCATTATTAAAAATGGATTCGATGATACATTTGAACATTTGCTCAGGCAGTTTCTAGAAAAAATTGGTGTTCTCTGGCAAACAGGAAGTGTAAATCCGGCACAGGAACATTTTATTTCGCAGCTTATCAGGCAAAAATTAATTCTGGCTATTGATGGACA
>CAZBZA010000822.1:0-1702 GCA_964495865.1 uncultured Lentimicrobiaceae bacterium | reverse complement strand
AAATGGTCATCATTAACCGGAATTTGCTTATTGATCAGTTTCTGGATATCTCTTAAATATTCCTTCTCTTCGGCATCGCAAAACGCAATGGCAATACCGCTTGCGCCAGCTCTTCCTGTACGGCCGATACGGTGAACATAGGATTCAGGAATATTGGGTAATTCGTAATTAATTACATGCGAGAGATCGTCAATATCAATTCCACGTGCTGCAATATCGGTGGCAACCAAAACACGTGTTAAGCGCGATTTGAAGTTATTCAATGCATTCTGGCGTGCATTCTGCGTTTTATTTCCATGAATAGCCTGTGCGTTGATTCCTGCCCTGGTAAGGTCCTTTGCAACTCTGTCGGCACCATGTTTTGTTCGTGTAAAAATAAGGGCCCGGTCTATCTTCTTGTCTTTTAAAACTTCGAGTAAAAGGTGTCTTTTATTTCCTTTATCAACAAAATAAACAACCTGGTTAATAATGTCAACCGTACTCGAAACAGGGGTTACTTCCACTTTCGATGGGTTAACCAGGATTGTATCAGCCAACTGCACAATTGCCGGAGGCATAGTTGCCGAAAAGAACAACGATTGCCTTTTTGATGGTAGTTTGGCAATGATCCGTTTTACATCATGCACAAAACCCATATCAAGCATACGATCTGCTTCATCGAGCACAAAGAACTTAACATTAATCAGGCTGATGTAATTCTGATTCATCAAATCGAGCAGGCGGCCGGGAGTTGCAATAAGCACATCAATGCCCGAAAGCAGCGATGCTACCTGCGAATGCTGATTTACGCCACCAAAAATTACCTGGTACTTCAGACTGGTATTTTTACCGTAATTGGCAAAACTCTCACCAATTTGAATTGCCAGTTCACGGGTTGGGGTTAAAATTAAACTACGGATCGGGCGACGGCCGCGAACAATAACGTTTTCTTCACACAGAAGCTGAATGATTGGAATTGCAAAAGCTGCCGTTTTTCCGGTTCCTGTCTGAGCACAGCCCAAAACATCTTTCCTGTTTAAAACTAATGGAATTGCAGCTGCTTGAATTGGAGTAGGCGTAGTGTATCCTTCTGTTTTTAAAGCCCCAAGGATGGGCTCAATCAAATTTAAATTTTCAAATAACATTTATTTGTCTGTAATTGGTAGACCGGATGAAATTATAAAAGGTTCAAAATCACCGGTCTGATAAAATCGAATTCTTTTTGCTGTTCCGGCTTCTGATATTTTAAAGGGGTAATTAAATTCAGTAAGCATTGACAGATGAAGCATAAAGTAATCTGACGAATTATCATAGTTTTACTTTACGGCTTCGCGCTGTTTTAATTGATTTCCATTTACACAAATTTATGGGTAACTATGGTGGCCGGCAGTCCTGTGCTTTCGCAGATGGGTGTTAATTGTTGAACCTGGCCATTTTATTTTGAAATCACACTCTTCGTGTACAAATTCCTGATAAGAATGGATACGTTATAGATTTTATGTTAAAATCAGCGCTGCAAAGATACTGTTTTAATTCGATACCCGGCAATTTAAATTCCAATGTGCACGCTATCAACATTTTAATGCTGACAAATGGACTCCAAATATGAATTGGGAGGCTGGTGTACCTAAATACTTTTGACAGAATGGATTCCGCTATTACAAGCGTAAATGAGATTTGACTATTTCTTTACAAGATCCGACGGCTCTTTAAACCAGTTTAC
>CAZBZA010000821.1:0-1705 GCA_964495865.1 uncultured Lentimicrobiaceae bacterium | reverse complement strand
GTGATGATGATTATATTTGCAGCAATATTACTCAATATCAACTTGTTGGGACAGGAAACAATTACAATTTAGGAAACATACAATGGACGGTTTCGGGCGGCGACGGCACCCTTAGCAATCCCAATATCCTGAACCCTATTTATTCTGCCGGGCCAATTGACTTAAGCACTTCCGACAGAAACATTACATTTACACTATCACTCCAGGGTAATGGGAATTGCAGTGGCGTTTTTGTTAATGATCAGATTCTGCTCAAAATAGATCCAACGCCATTAAGCAATGCAGGTCCAGATGATGAAATCTGCGGACAGCGGCCTTACCAGCTCAATCCGACTGCTCAGTTTCAGAATACAATTTCCTGGTCAAGTTCAGGAAGCGGTATATTCAGCAATCCAAATATTTTAAATCCTACTTATACTCCAAGTCCGGCAGACGTAGGCACAATTGTAGTTCTTACCCTTGACCTGGCTGGATGCCAGAGCCTCACCGGTGATGATTTCATGTGGCTTACAGTTCATCCCGACCCAACTGCTACTATTAGCGGAAGCACCGGCATTTGCGAAGGAACATCAACCGATATCAGCATTGCATTCACAGGCACTCCGCCATGGAGCGTAACTTACACTAACGGCACTACGCCAATAACTGTCAACAATATTAATACAAGTCCATATACTTTTACCGTAAGTCCGGCCATTTCAACCACCTGGTCAGTAACCGCTGGAAACGATGCTTTTTGCAATGTACCTTCGGATTCTATTCACGGACTGGCAGCTATTTCGGTAAATGCCCTGCCCGACTTATTTGTTGTAACCGGCTCGAATGGAGGTTATTACTGCGAAGGAGATACCGGAGTTTTAATTGGACTTAATAATTCGGAAGTGGGAATGATTTACACCCTTCTCCGTAATGGGTTAAATGCAGGTGTCACCTTACCGGGCACCGGTTCGGCGCTCAGTTTCGGAGTATTTTCAACGCCGGGACAGTATTCTGTTCAGGGTGAGAACCCTGTCGGAAGCTGTTTTGCAATGATGCGCGACACCATTAATGTAGTTATGAACCCTACGCCGGTCACGGATTTCACCACTAATAATGCATGTTCATCCGATACCACATATTTCACACTTACCGGAAACTTCCTGCCTCGCACAAGCTCCTGGCACTGGACTTTTGGCGACGGCACCTTTGCAACTTACAATGCCCCCTACAGCCCGAGCCATGTATACCCAACATATGGTATTTATCAGGTAATTCTGAGTGTGGAAGATACAAACGGCTGTCAATATACGGTCACGCACCCGGTTGAAGTGATGCCGCATCCAACCGCGTTTTTCAGTTTCAATACGCCAAATTGCCTCGCTGATATCACCCAATTTACCGATTTGAGCAACAACCCACAGGGACAAGGCTATATCCAGCAATGGATCTGGGATTTTGGCGATGGTTCGCCAAAAGACACCATCGATTTCCCTGACAGTCCGAATGTTACGCATTACTATGCAAACCAGGGAAATTACAATGTGACCCTCAATGTAATCAACAGCAAAGGTTGCGCGGCGGAATACAATCTTGTGGTTTCTGTTACCAACCGCCCCATCGCCGGTTTCACTTCCTGGAGCAGTTGCGAGGACAAGGTAGCAACTTTCACGGATAATTCCGATGAAAACCTGGGTGGACAAATTACCAGCTGGAACTGGAATTTTGG
>CAZBZA010000820.1:0-1714 GCA_964495865.1 uncultured Lentimicrobiaceae bacterium | reverse complement strand
TTACAATTATCGAAAATAGCAGCCAACAGCAAAGTATTAATTTTATTGATAATTTTGGAATTCCAGCCTGGCAGTCGAATCTCAAAATATTGGAAGGATTGGACAAAATGGAAGGTCTTTACGACGAACTTTCAAAACAAAACCAGATACTGAAAAACTATTGCAAGCTTAGGATTGAATCGTATCAACTGATCCGCAAAGCGCTGATTGAAAACACATCTTACTACGATGCGGCAATACAGTCTATTAATGAAAAAATTGACCGTGAAGTTGAGAAGCTGAAATAATATGGAATGGTTTCCGATAGTCCTTGAACCGGAAAAGGCTGCTGTTAAAGTATTTCAATAATACTTTCCTGAACGTAAACATCTTCTTCGGTTGATACTTCCTTGGTTTCGATGGAATAAATAACCCAGCCTGAGCCGTGAATCCTTGAGGTTGTCCATGTAACGTTTTTTAATGCCGGGAACTCGCTCCAAACCGGAGCCGGGGTTTTAAGTGTTGCGGCCATTTCGGTCAGGTAATCGAAAGTGGTTTTTGTAAGTTGCTCCGAATTAACCGTTTGCTCCATGCAAATGATTGCGCTGTTATCATCAGGATCTATTTCTTCCACCCACAGAATTAACTCAGTGTCGAAGGGCTCACCACTGTATAGATTTCCGGTTTTCATGGTGGTATTTATTTCATTATTAAATGAGTACTTCCCGCCATGGTAGGTGTGAAATTGCTGGATTTCTTTAATAGCCGCAGCCTCAATCGATTCTTTCGAATTATACATTTTTTCAACCTGGCGGATGTATTTATCCATGTTTGGAATTTCTTTCGTTTCCTTTTGAAACATTTTTAATCCTTTATAAATGTAATCGCGCACTTCCTTCCAGTTTACTACTTCCTGAAATACTCCCAGTTCGTTGGTTTTGAATGTTATAGTCATATCCTGCGCTATTACCGATATTTTTTGCAGCAGCTCATTATCGGATTTAATATCATAATCGTGATAAAACCAATCAATAGTGTACGAGTCTGCCGTTGAGTCGGTTATGGTGATGTCAACGCCATATTTCGTAAAATCCCGGGTAGTGGTATCCGTCCCTTTCACCCGATAACTTTCATGCGTAACAATATAGGATTGCTTCTCGTTTTTGTCCCAGTAACCAATAACCTGAACGGTTGAATCATTCATATTTATCTGTGCCTGCAGATTTGTGGTCATTGTAAAAATAAATAGTAAGATGATAAAGTGTTTCATAGTAGGTTGTTATGTGGTATAAATAAATTAGTGGAATTAAGGATTCAGTTTCAGTTGCTTGTGATTTATTCTTGCATGGGAATAATAGATTCTAACTTTTGGTGGAGAGGTGCAGGCTTTTTATCATTCTTATTTTATTTTCTCTCTCAGTAGTATACGTCTTGTCGGTTTCGTTGCAAAGTTCGTAAAGAAGCAATGCTTTCGCGAGAAGTCCTTTATCTGAGTCTGTCTCATTTTTTAAACCTGATAGAAACAGAATTTCAGCTAGCATTTCGAGATTAACGATATTGAACCCTTTAAAATGCCTTATAAATTCCTTTGTTTCAGAGTGTTCAAGTTTCAGGAATTCATCTAAATCCAACCCGGTTTCATTCAAAAGCTGTTCTTTGGTTTGCTCAAATCTGTTCTCAACGCTTATTGCCAGATTTTCCGTAATTCCTGTGAAACGATTTAAAATAGCCCTCA
>CAZBZA010000819.1:0-1714 GCA_964495865.1 uncultured Lentimicrobiaceae bacterium | reverse complement strand
TCTTTAAGTTAACCAAATGAAGCTTTACTTGAAATTCGATGCCAATACTGCATTCAGGCAAATAATACAGGAGCAATTAAGCAAAATGCAGATTCAATTTACCTACCTGGGATTTGCCGAAATAGAAATCGGTGATTCTGTGAGCAGCGAAGGAATGAATGAACTCAGCACAAACCTGAACAATTATGGTATCGAAATTGTCGAAACCCAAAAGAGTATACTCGTTCAGAAAATAAAAGACACCATTTTTGAGATGGTAAACAGGGAAGAAAGGCTTCCAACTTCCAATTCAGCCTATCTGTCCGAAAAACTAAAACAGCGTTATGGTTACCTGTCGTTGGTGTTTTCGGAAGTTACCTTCACTTCAATTGAGAATTTTATTTTACTCCAGAAAGCTGAACGTGCCAAGCAGTTGATCAGCACAAATGAATTAACTTTTACCGAAATTGCTTATATGCTGAATTATAGCAGCGTAGCTTATTTCAGTAATCAGTTTAAAAGTATTACCGGCATAACACCCACGGCATTTCAACGGATAATAAATAAAAGAAGGCAAATGAGTAAAACAAATGAATAAATTCGCTTCATAATTCATTCTTCTCACCTGAAGTTACATCAAACTATGCAAATATGCCTCAAGAACCAATTCACATTTTACTGGCAGATGACGATGAAGATGATCGCCTATTTTTTAAAGAGGCTTTCGACGAAATTAAAATAAACACTAAAGTCAGCCTCGTTAATGATGGGGTCGAATTAATGAACTACCTGACGGAAGATAGCAAACCCTTGCCCCATATACTGTTTCTTGATCTTAACATGCCCCGTAAAACCGGACTGGATTGTCTGCTCGAAATTAAGAGATTAGCTCATTTAAAGGATATTGCAATTGCTATTTACTCCACTTCGGCTTCGGAAATGGATATTGAAGAAACGTTTGTTCAGGGAGCTAATGTGTATATAAAAAAACCAAGTGATTTCAATACACTGAAAAAAATTCTGGAACAAGTAGTAACGATTAACTGGCAGTATCAAACATCTGGTTTGAACCGGGATAATTACCTGCTAAGTCTTTAACTGCATTTAGTCCTCAGTATATGAATGTTAAGCCCTTATTCAAATCTGCTTTCTTCCTGAAATCGGTATTTGTGCTATCAATAATTATGCTGTTGTATATTTCGAGCGTTTCGTACAAACATACAAAAGCACTAAACGAATCATCCAATCTGCTGGTGCACTCATACAAAATTCAGTTTCAGCTGGAGCACGTGCTATCCATGCTCAAAGATGCTGAAACCGGTCACCGCGGGTATATTATAACCCGTAATGCGGTTTTCCTGAAACCCTATAAATCAGTGCAGGACAAAATTTACACTTCCTATATAAGGTTAAAAGCCTTAACGCTTCACGATCAGCCGCAACAAGCCAATCTCGACATACTTCTGCAATTGATTTACCAGCGGATCGACCTTATATCTTATACATTAAAAGGCATTTCGGATAAAACAATCAGTGAAAGCGAAATAGCCGAAAATTTGCTTGCCGGGAATGAGATAATGGACAAAATCAGGACGCAGATTAATGTAATGGAAGACCTGGAAAATTCAGTTTTTAAAGAGCATCAGAAAAAATATGAACAGGAAGTTGTTTTTTCGCCTATATCAATTTTCATTTTTGCGGTATTCTCGTTACTGGTTTTCATTTTATCCTTTAT
>CAZBZA010000818.1:0-1720 GCA_964495865.1 uncultured Lentimicrobiaceae bacterium | reverse complement strand
AAGAAATAAAACGTATGCCTTTTACCGTAGTTAAAGGTGACAATAACACTCCACGTGTTAAAATAGACGACCGCACTTTTACACCTCAGGAAATATCAGCCATCATTTTACAGAAAATGAAAAAGACAGCTGAAGATTATCTTGGGCAAACAGTGACAGAGGCAGTTATTACCGTTCCTGCATATTTCAGCGATTCGCAACGCCAGGCAACAAAAGAAGCCGGCGAAATTGCAGGCCTTACCGTAAAACGTATTATTAATGAACCAACTGCAGCCGCACTTGCCTATGGTTTAGATAAAAAGCATAAAGACATTAAAGTTGCTGTTTACGACCTCGGTGGTGGAACTTTTGATATTTCGATCCTCGAATTAGGTGAAGGTGTATTTGAAGTAAAATCGACCAATGGAAATACTCACCTGGGTGGCGATGATTTTGATCACCGTATTATTGACTGGTTAGCAGACGAATTCAAGAAAGATGAAGGAATTGACCTTCACAAGGATGCAATGGCAATGCAGCGATTAAAAGAAGCTGCTGAAAAAGCCAAGATTGAACTTTCAAGTTCGTCATCCACTGAAATCAACCTCCCTTATATTATGCCTGTTGATGGAATGCCAAAGCACCTTGTACGCACACTTACCCGGGCAAAATTTGAGCAACTTATTGATGATCTGGTGCGCGATACCATTGAGCCATGTCGTAATGCTATGCGCGATGCAGGACTTACAAACGCCGACATTGACGAAATAATCCTAGTTGGGGGTTCAACCCGTGTACCTGTTATTCAGAAAGCTGTTGAAGATTTCTTTGGTAAAACACCTTCAAAAGGAGTTAATCCTGATGAAGTTGTAGCAATCGGAGCAGCTATACAAGGTGGCGTTTTGTCGGGCGAAGTAAAAGATGTATTGTTGCTTGATGTTACACCACTTTCATTAGGTATCGAAACGTTGGGAGGTGTAATGACCAAACTTATTGAGTCGAATACAACCATTCCCACACGAAAATCGGAAACATTCAGCACAGCCTCCGACAATCAGCCTTCAGTTGAAATACATATTTTACAGGGCGAACGTCCAATGGCAACCGGCAACAAGAGCCTGGGTCGTTTCCATCTCGACGGCATTCCTCCTGCACAGCGAGGAATCCCGCAGATTGAAGTTACTTTTGATATTGATGCCAACGGGATACTCCATGTTTCGGCCAAGGACAAAGGCACCGGGAAATCGCAGCAAATCCGTATCGAAGCTTCTTCAGGCTTAACTGATGCTGAAATTAAAAAGATGAAAGAAGAAGCCGAATTGAATGCCGAATCCGACCGCAAAGCCAAGGAAGAAGTTGAGAAAGTTAACCAGGCAGATTCTCTGATTTTTCAAACTGAAAAGCAACTGAAAGAGTTTGGGGATAAGCTTCCTGCAGATAAAAAAGAACCTATTGAAATGGCTCTTAATAAACTTCGCGAAGCGCACAAAACCCGCGATATCGCAGGAATTGACAGCTCAATGGCCGAACTTAACACGCTATGGCAGGCTGCAAGTGAAGAAATATATAAAGCTACTCAAAATTCCGGCCAGCCAGGAGCTGAACAGCAAGCTCAACCAGGTGCTGACCAGGGAAAAGCAAATGACCAGGAAGTAACAGATGTTGACTTCGAAGAGGTGAAATAATCAGCTCGCCTTTTAATATATGCAAAAGGCTGTATCAATTTAAGATACAGCCTTTT
>CAZBZA010000817.1:0-1721 GCA_964495865.1 uncultured Lentimicrobiaceae bacterium | reverse complement strand
CTAATCTAGCGGATGGCTACCATATTTACACCATGATCTGGGATAGCAATTTTGTGAGTGTTGCTGTTGATGGAAAGGAAGTTTGGCGGGTGAGTCAATATGCCAAAAAACGGGGACGGGTTATTAAGAAATGTCCTGTAAAACCGGGGAAATACAGAATAAACCAAACATTCCCGCCTAAGGGTGAAATGTTGTCAGTAATTGCCGGAATGGCGGTTGGTACTAGCACTACGCCGTTCACGAAAACTCCCGACGAAAAGACTGTATTTCCTAACCAAATGGAAATTGACTGGATCAGGATTTATGAAAAAAAATAATTGTTAGATAATCAGCGCCTTAACAAATGGTCAAATTTATTTTAAACGGTCAGATAACGAACTTCGATGGTGATCCGGAAATATCTCTCCTGAAATTCCTTCGGAATATAAAAAACATCACTTCCGTAAAAGATGGCTGTTCCTGCCAGGGTGCTTGTGGCGCTTGCATGGTTGAGATAAACGGCGAAGCAAAATTATCATGCCTTACTCCGCTGAAAAAGCTTGAAAACGCAAAGGTCAATACACTCGAAGGTTTGCCTGAAGATGTAAGGGATATTCTTGCAAAAGCATTTGTTGAGAAAGGAGCTGTTCAGTGTGGTTTTTGCACTCCCGGTTTCCTGATGCGCACCAACATACTACTGCAGAAAAACCCGACACCTACCAGAGATGAGATTAAACAAGCACTTACACTAAATCTTTGCCGCTGTACCGGTTATGTGAAAATTATTGATGCCATTCACGAAGCAGCGCAACGGCTTCAACAGCTCCAACCTACAACAAGTACAACACTTTCAGGCAATGTCGGAACTTCTTATCCCAAATATGAAGCCTATGAAATGGCTGTTGGAAAACGCTTGTTTGTTAATGATCTGAAATTTGAAGGAATGCTTTATGGAGCTTTATATTTTTCGGATCATGCTAAAGCAACGGTTCTTGAAATTGATGTTTCTGAAGCAGTGAAAGTAAAAGGTGTAGTCAGAATAATCACAGCGGATGATATTCCCGGCAATCGGTTTGTCGGACTGATTTTTAAAGACTGGCCGCTTATGATCAAAACCGGCGAAACAACGCGTTATATCGGCGATGTGCTTGCAGGAGTTGTCGCCGAAACCGAAGAGATTGCCCGTGAAGCCGTAAAATTGATAAAAGTAACGTATGAGGTTTTCAAACCGGTTACCGATCCGCACGAAGCCATAAAACCGAGAGCGTTAAAGGTCCATCCCGACAGGAATAATCTTCTGGAGACCTGCCGGGTTTACCGTGGCGGAATTGCAGATGAAATTCTTGCCGCTTCCGATTTTGTGGCAAAAGGAATTTACCAGACCCAACGCATTGAACACGCTTTCCTCGAAACCGAAGGCGCCGTGGCCATGCCTTTTGAAGATGGCGTTCATTTGTATTCGAACGGACAAGGAATTTACGAAGACCGGAAACAGGTAGCCGCTATATTAGATTTACCCGTCGAAAAAGTACGGGTTACACTCGT
Organism: uncultured Lentimicrobiaceae bacterium; assembly: GCA_964495865.1. GTDB lineage: Bacteria > Bacteroidota > Bacteroidia > Bacteroidales > UBA4417 > UBA4417. The sequence continues at coordinate 197 of CAZBZA010000817.1, read as the reverse complement.
TTCAACCGGCGGCGGCTTTGGTGGGAAAGAAGATATGACCGTCCAGGGACATACCTCCTTGTTTGCCTGGCTTCTCAAAAAGCCTGTAAAATTGGTTCTTTCACGGGATGAATCCATACGAATGCACCCCAAACGTCATCCAGTTTATATGGATATGGAAGTGGGATGCGATAAAGATGGAAAACTCACCGGGCTTA
>CAZBZA010000816.1:0-1721 GCA_964495865.1 uncultured Lentimicrobiaceae bacterium | reverse complement strand
TATATATAGTTCATCCTGATGCTTGTAAAATTATGTATCTTAGTAAAGTACAATACTCCGGTAGTTTTTCTTTTACCGCAAAGAAATAAAGTGCAGATTATCAGGATATTAGGACGCAAAGGCTTGATTTTGTATCTTACTGATAATTAATCGTTTGAAAATTATTAGCGGACCATTGTAAAGTAGAAATAAGCATAATTTAAATAGGTTGCTGCACCCGTTTGATGTTTCTGGTTTAATTCGATGCAATGAAACATACCGATATCAATAAAATTTACGAAAACATTCCTCAGGAATCCATTCCGTGGAACCTCACTGATCCTCCTGAGGTTTTAACACAATTTGTTAATGAAGGAATTATACAGCCATGCAAAACAGTTGACCTGGGCTGCGGCACGGGAAATTATGCCATTTATCTTGCAAAGGCTGGTTTCGATGTAAGCGGAATAGATATTTCGGCAGAAGCAATCAGGTTGGCCCGCGAAAATGCTGCAAATAAAGGCGTAGCATGCAATTTTATTGTTGGCGATTTGTGCCGCGACTGGCCCGAAAGTTCCGGTAACTTCGGCTTTGCTTTTGATTACGAAGTTTTGCATCATATTTACCCTCGCTTCCGCAAAAAGTATATCGAAAATATATCCCGTTTTCTGAAACCCGGAGCATTTTACCTTTCCGTGTGTTTCAGTATTAAAGATCCTCATTTCGGCGGCACAGGGAAATACCGGAAAACTCCCATCGGAACAGTTTTGTATTTTTCTTCTGAAAATGAGTTAAAAAAATTGTTCCAGCCACAGTTCACTATTATCGAATCGAAAACAATAGAAGTAAAAGGCCAAACTGTGCCTCATATGGCGAACTATTTTTTAATGAAAAAACTCCCCGGGAAATCTGATCACTAAAAGTTTTAGACTGGTGATATAAAATGCGGCCATTTTATTAAAAAACAGCATAATACATAAAAACATGGACAACCTATTACTGTTTGGGCTTTGCAGTATTCCACTGATTCTTATTTCGTGGCGAACAATACTTAACCCGGCCAGCCATGGATTTTATCGGTTCTTAAGCTGGGAATGCATTCTCTGGCTTTTCATAAATAACTACAGATTTTGGTTTTATAATCCGCTTAGTGTCTGGCAGATACTATCCTGGATTTTTTTGTTTATATCGGTATATATGGTTATTGCTGGTGTTATCCTCCTTAAAAAATCAGGCAAACCTTCAGATAAAAGAGATGAAAAAACGCTTTACGCATTTGAAAAGACTTCAGTACTGATTGATTTCGGCATTTTTAAATACATCAGGCATCCACTTTACGCTTCATTGCTTTTTTTAACCTGGGGTATATTTTTGAAAAACATCACAGCCTCCCTGCTTTTGATTTCCGTGATTTCTACCATATTATTATACATTACAGCACTGTTAGATGAAAAAGAATGTCTACTTTTCTTTGGCGATTCTTACAAAGAATACATGAAAAAGAGTAAACGGTTTATACCATTTCTAATCTGATTCAAATGTTAAATCAGGATTTAACCTGCCTGTCGCTTCGCGCAAAGCGATTACAGCAGCATTTCTCTTTCTGCAAGTTTAGTACCTTTGTACGCGACAGTAAAATCAGAAATCCAAGATTCATATAAAAATATAAAATTATGTTCCCAACCGTAAATCCCACCACCACCGAAGCGTGGAAAGAACTCGAAGCATATTTCAAAGCTTTT
>CAZBZA010000815.1:0-1722 GCA_964495865.1 uncultured Lentimicrobiaceae bacterium | reverse complement strand
TTTTAAGAAGTGACTGTCAGGAGAAAGCATAGTTTGTAAATCAGGTACATCTTAATGCAAACCTTGTTCAGCTTACTTTCTATATCAAACAGGTCATGTTATAGTTTTGGAATATATTCGTGGATATAGCTGATTATTTCATCAAAGCTTGGTTGCTCCCTGTAGTAAAGCGCAGCTGAAGCCTGGTAGCGTTCTTCAAATGTTTGCCGTATATTTTTATCGTTCAGTAACAACGCAGGATGCTCAGGCAATGGTATTTCTTTATCCGCTCCACGAAACCGGGCTGTCTTGTGAGCAAGATATTCAGGGGTGCCAATAAATTTCTGTACCTCCGGGTTTTTCAGTAGGCAATATACATCGTAATATTGGCGCATAAAATTCACTGGCTGCCCGCCTTGTGTTTCCTTCCGGTATTTGTTTACGATGGTTTGAATTTTTTCCACCAATGTATAACCTGGTAGATAGCACAATACATTTAAAGCAGTATTGTCGATATACTCAAACACCATATTCATGGATTTTACATGATCCATTACCCAGGATGAAATAGTAACGGACCGGTTGGGTGCAACAGTATCAAATCCTGCTTCTAATAATATTCCGTCTTTCAACCCATTTATCGCTTGAGTATAAGAGGTGTAATATAAACGAATTCCTCCGCTTCGGTATTTATCGGTATCATCAAAAGCCGTATCGCGCTCAACTTTAATTATACCATCTATCTGAATTTTTGCTGAAAGCAAGTCATAAAAAGCCTTTCTTCCTTCTCTTACCTCAGTTTTATCATCTTTGCCTTCTATAGGTAAACCGAAGTTGGTTTTGATATGAATATCTATATCCTCCGAAAACCGATGAATCAATCCGAATCCCTTCGAAAGTGATGTCCCGCCTTTTAACTCAAACTCTATTCCTTGTTGTTTCAACCCGTAAAGTATATGCATGATCCAGTAATCCTTCTCAACCAGGGCTGGATCAACACGCTCTTTTCCCGACACTATCGCCAATAATTCTTTAAATTCCGGATCGTTGTGTATGAAATCAGGCATATGCTTGTGTTTTTTTGAGTGTTGCAAAAATCAACTTTCTTACACTTCCGGTCCCATATTTACTTGCCATTTTCTTTAATTCTTCTGAATCGAACAGATTGACATTTCTTTGGAAATTATCTAAAACCATTCCTGTATCCTCGGCTAACTCATTCATGTTGTTCAGAAGGTCAACAACCAGGTATTCACGGCTTAAATTTGTAGGAAATGCTGACTTTAACTTAAAAAGGAAGTTTCTGCCGTTCAGTGTGAATACTCCTCTGCGCTTGTGATTATATACCCAGGTGATATTGTATAACTGGGTTAATCCCAATCCTAAAGAATTAAATACATTTGGTGAAAAAAGCAGGAAAGTATCATCCTTCAGAAATCGCTCAACTAAACTATGATCGGTAGGAGGGATGGCACCGAATTTCGATTTCTTTGGTGCATAATACATTCCCTGGCTTAGCTTTTGTAAAGTTCCATCCTCAGTCAGCATTTGCAAATGTCTGTCTACAGACGTTGTCCGGTTTTCAATATCTGCACGTCGGTAAACCTCACCCGGCTGGATGTACTGTTTCAATGATTGCAATATGGTTTTCATAATGAGAACAAAGGTACAATAAAAAATTCAAAATGCATGATATTTACTGAAAATATCATGCATTTTTTAGATTTCTAAAAACTCAGCTAC
>CAZBZA010000814.1:0-1726 GCA_964495865.1 uncultured Lentimicrobiaceae bacterium | reverse complement strand
CATCCACGTTTGGAGCACTGCTCGAAACACATTTTGCGACTTTAAGCAAAGCGGATTCGGATAAAGTTCTTGCTTCGAAAAAAGTCCGTGGATTTAACATTAAAGATGCGTTTCTGGGCGAAAGTTTAGTTATTCAAGCTGCTGCTTCGTATGCCGAAATATTACTCGACATCAGCAATTATCTTAAATACAGAGCATTAAGCGATTTTGACCTGCGCGAATTCAGTGATTTGTTTGAGCAACTTGAAGAATTGAACAACAAATACAGAAAACAGAAAGAGGAAAACTCTGACGAATGGAACCAAATTTTTGATCTTATTGAAGCTGTGCGTTATGCCAATCAAATGGAAGCCTTCCGCTCAATAGGTGTGGAATACAGAAAACGCCTGATTGATGTTAAGAAAAAACAATTCCTGAGCGATTTCCTTCTGAAGAATCCTGGTATTCAGCACAAAGCCGGAGTGCCTTTGGGTGGAACATTTATTATCGTTTATCACGATGACCCAACTCCTTTGCGGCTGCAGGCACCTATAAGAACCGCACTGAGTTCCTTATCTGCAAATTTCAGTGTCTCAGGCATCGAAAAGGAAAGATCTGAAACTTTAACGAAAGCATTCGAACGGCTGCAGATAAAAGATGAAAACGCAGATTTAGATCCCGACATAAGGATGATTATTAATGAAATGTCGAGGAGTATTGCCCGTCCGGGGTTCGACCGTGTAAAAGGGATACGCGAAAAATCGGCTGAGAAAATAATCGCGGAAACGGTAAATGAATTTGCTGACGGAACCGTTATCGCTGACTTCTACCTGCCTTACATCTGCTGTTCCGACTGCTCACCCATTCAGTATATTTTCCCTAAAGATCCTGTTACATTTACAACACGGATTGAATGCACCAACCCGAATAACGAAGCTAAAGTTGTGGTTTCGCCGGTTGGGGGTACTGAACCATTCAAAATAAAAATCAATAATGAAGATTTTACTGTTCTAAAACCTGATTTCCTGCTGTCCTCAGGGAAACACTCATTGACATTGATGGATTCGGAAGGGACTTTAACGGATGTGCAGCAAATCGAAATTCCAACCAATCTTACTCTTGGTGAGCCTAATTTCGATTGCACCGGCGACAACAATCAATACGTCGCCGTAATTAATATTTCCGGTGGCACTCCGCCTTATTCGGCAAATATCGGAAGTATTATAAATGAAAAAACTTTCTTCGCCAGCGGACTTCCCGGCAATACGGATATTGAAATTGTAATTACCGACAGCCGGAAATGTTCTGTAAAAACAAGTATTAACCACTCATGTGTTTCTGATCTGGCTTTCACAGCAGACGTAGGCTGCACTTCGCCGAAAAACCTGGCACGGGTCGAAATTGTCACATCCGGTGGCGTTGAACCTTTTGAAATACAGGTTGATAACAAGCCATTTATCCTCCTCGAAGGACAGCTGAATTTATCGCCGGGCAATCACGCTCTAACTGTCCGTGATTCGTCAGGAACTACTGCAAGTCAGCAAATCATAGTTCCTGAAACTATTGGATTAACAATAACTGAATTTATTTGTGATAATGAGAAAAACAGCTATCAAGCCAAGATACTAGTGAGCGGAGGCGTAGTACCATATGTTTCCAACACAGGAGATCAGGTTTCGGATAATGAATTTCTCACCAATCCAATTCCTGGTGGCGAAACCGTTACGTTCCAGGTTTTCGACAGCAG
>CAZBZA010000813.1:0-1726 GCA_964495865.1 uncultured Lentimicrobiaceae bacterium | reverse complement strand
ATCCGATTTAAAACCACTTTGGCATACCTTGCACTGAGTTTCATTTAGAAACTTAATAGGGTGAAACCAGAAACCAGAAACCAGAAACCAGAAACCAGAAACCCTAACCCCAAAACCCTCCTATGAAAATCTTTAACCGTATTATCCTTTTGATGGCATTAATTTCGGTAATTGCTATTGACGGATGTAAAAACAACAAAACAAAAATGCAGAAAGAGCTACTTACATTTATTAAAAAATTCGATTCGGTGGTGCAGCCACTGAGTAAAGAGTCGTCCCTCGCATACTGGAATGCTTCCATCAGTGGCAAGGACGAAGATTGGGCAAAAGCAGAGGAGTTAAACATTAAACTAACAAAAGTTTTTTCTAACAAAGAGGATTTTGCGGTTCTGAAACGTATTAAAGAAGCGGATGCCATCACCGACGAGTTACTGAAACGCCAGCTCGATGTGATGTACAACGCATATCTCGGCAATCAGGTTGATACAACTTTGCTCAACAGTATCATCAAAATGCAGACCGAAATTGAAAAAAAATATTCCAATTTCCGTGCTGATGTTAATGGGAAAAAGCTCAGCGACAACGAAGTGGAAGAGGTTCTGAAAACTTCCGTAAGTTCAATCGAGTTGCAAACTGCCTGGGAAGGACACAAAGCAATTGGTCCGGTGGTGGCGCAGGACATTATCAGCCTGGTAAAAAAACGCAACGAGATTGCCAAACAGCTCGGATTCAATAACTATCACGAAATGAGCCTGAAACTTAGCGAACAGGATCCGGAAGAAATAAGCAAACTTTTTGATGAACTCGACAACCTTACCCGTGATGCTTTTGCCGGGTTGAAAGGTGAAATTGATACTTTCCTTTCGAAACGCAACAATGTAAAAACGGAAGAGCTGATGCCCTGGCATTATCAGAACCGTTTCTTCCAGGAAGCACCATCAATATACAGTGTTGATCTGGATAAGTATTATAAAAATCAGAATATCGAAACGCTGACTACGGATTATTTTACAAGCGTCGGACTGGATATAAAAGATATGATTGCCAAAAGTGATTTGTACGAGAAGCCGGGTAAAAATCAACATGCATATTGTATTGATATCGATAATGGAGGCGACGTTCGGGTATTGTGCAATATAAAACCCAACTACAACTGGATGAATACCATGCTTCACGAATTCGGTCATGCCAATTACGATAAGTATATCGATATGCAATTGCCTTACTCGCTGCGTAATCCTGCTCATACGTTTACTACCGAAGCAATAGCCATGTTTTTCGGAAGGATGGCTTCGAACGCTGATTTTTTGGTTTCCATGAAGTTAACCGATACCGCCGATGCACGAAATGTTTCTGCCGAAGGGTTTAAAGTTTTGCGTCTTGAACAGCTTACATTCAGCCGCTGGGCGCAGGTAATGTATCGTTTCGAAAAAGCTCTGTATGCCGATCCTGATCAGGATCTGAATAAACTGTGGTGGGAACTGGTTGAAAAATACCAGATGATAAAACGCCCTGCCGACCGCAATCAGCCCGACTGGGCCAGTAAGATACATATCGCTACATCGCCATGCTATTACCATAACTATTTACTTGGCGAACTGCTGGCCTCGCAATTCAACAACTACATTACGGCAACTGTGCTGAAATCGGATAATTTCGGACAAAGCTACTATGGCAAAACCGAAGTAGGTCAATATTTTACCGAAAAGGTTTTTAAACCCGGCGC
>CAZBZA010000812.1:0-1728 GCA_964495865.1 uncultured Lentimicrobiaceae bacterium | reverse complement strand
TTCACTTATAACTACTCCTTCGCACCAAGCCATCTTTCCGCTTCAATAGCAGCCATACAACCAGTACCAGCAGCAGTTACTGCCTGGCGGAAAACATGATCCTGAACATCTCCGGCAGCAAATACGCCTTCAATATTTGTTCGGGTACTTCCCGGTACGGTTTTAATATATCCCTGGTTGTCCAGGTCAAGCTGACCTTTAAAAATGTCGGTATTTGGAGTGTGACCTATGGCAACAAAAAATCCCTGGATCTCAATAGTTTTGATCTCGCCGGTTTTTGCATTTTTCAGCCTGGCACCGGTTACCACTTTTCCATCGCCGGTAATTTCTTCGGTAACGTGATTCCAGATTATTTCGATATTAGGCGTATTCATTACCCTGTGCTGCATTGCCTTTGAAGCACGAAGTTCGTCGCGGCGAACGATCATATATACTTTACGACCCAGTTTTGCCAGGTAGGATGCTTCTTCACAAGCCGTATCGCCACCTCCGACAACTGCAATATCCAAACCCCGATAGAAAAACCCATCGCAGGTAGCACAAGCCGAAACACCGTGACCATTGTATGTTTTCTCCGATTCGAGTCCAAGCCATTGCGCTGTGGCACCAGTTGCAATAATAACTGTTTCAGCTTCAATTACTTTACCACTATCGGTAGTTGCTTTAAAAGGGCGGTTTAGGAAATCGGTTTTTTCAATAATTCCGAAACGTACATCCGTACCAAAACGTTCGGCCTGGTGCTGAAGGTCTTCCATCATTACAGGACCGGTAACGCCTTTCGGATAACCGGGGAAATTATCAACTTCGGTAGTGGTTGTTAGCTGACCGCCCATTTGCATGCCGGTGTACATTACCGGTTTCAGATCAGCGCGCGCAGCATAAATGGCAGCAGTATATCCGGCAGGACCGGAACCTATGATAAGGCATTCAACTTTTTCAATCTCAGATGATGACATGATATGGTTATATTTTTTGTGGATGCAAAATTAATGTATTAAGTCGTATTGACATAAATTATACCACTGTTAAATATGTCAAATATCTCAACAAAAAAGCTGACATGGATATGACAGATTGGCGGACACAAAATCTGTTTTCACTTAATGAGGAGCATAAAACCCATTCATTTTTTTTGCATCCGAATATGCTGCAAGCCAATAAATCCATAACGGTCAGAAAATTTATATTTTCCTGATGCATCCTTTTCCCGTGTCTTTCATTAACTTTGTATCATTACCTGTTCAACCTACAAAGAAATTGAACTGATACTATTTATACTCAGAAGGCGCTAAAACCAAGGGAGATAAATTAATTTAAAAGCCATGGACGAAAGTTGGATCATCATCATACCTGTTGCGATTGCTGCGCTAGCCTTAATCATCTTTTTAATAGTCCGAAATCTAAAAGATGCACAAGAGCTTAAACAAAAATTAATTAATGAAGAAAAAACATCTCTTCCGAAAGAGGACGACACAGAAATAGAGACAAATGATTGATTATTTAATCTCAACTTATATTCATCTGCAGGTCGTTACGTTAAAGAATATGGACGATAAACAAATGCATATACAAATTAAGAGTCATTTAGAAAAGAAAAAATCAAAGCTTTGATTTTTGAACAGTAAAATCCTTACTTTTGCACCCTTCAAGGATCGGGGTGTGGCGCAGTTGGCTAGCGTACTTGCATGGGGTGCAAGTGGTCGTCAGTTCGAGTCTGACCACTCCGAC
>CAZBZA010000811.1:0-1728 GCA_964495865.1 uncultured Lentimicrobiaceae bacterium | reverse complement strand
GTACCGGTACATACTATTTTATGGTCTTTCAGTATTTCCCAGTTCCACTGAACCCATTCAACCAGGTCTTTTTTGCAGTTATCGTGAGCCACGAGGGCTATGTTTTTTGGTTTTGCCATTGCTTTTGTTAGTTAATAGTTAATAGAAAACAGGAAAATAGTTAGTTGTGATCTTGTTTTTACAAAAGATTTATTATTCCTCAAAATTCTATTTCCAGGTTGCAAAGATACAACCATATGAGGAATTTGAATGCTAAAGAATCATTTTCAAAATATCTGTGTATATTTACATCACATGAATGTCAGGAAATCAACCACCCAAATGCTGATCAGAGAAAAGTGAATAAAATGGAGGGAAAGTGCATGCCCGAAGAGTAGAATTTCGGCATTTATGAACTGAAAATCTGTAGTTATTTAAAGCAAAAAATAACCCAAACAATACAAACTCCTAATCATCTCATCTCATGAAAAAGACCTATCTGATTCTTGTTTTGCTGTTAACCGTAATAATGACTTACGGCAACTTAAGCAATTCCCCTGTGAGACCGCTCAACAATGACGACAGCCTTGTTGCATATTACCCTTTTAACGGAAATGCAAACGATGAAAGCGGAAATGGAAACCATGGAACAATGATTGGCACACTCACCTCTACTGCTGATCGCTATGGCTTAGAAGGAAAAGCTTACAAATTCTGGCACCCCGACTATATAAGTGTACCTACCAATTCCTCGTTTTTTACCAACGAATTTACAGTTTCATATTGGTATAAAGTAGCAAGTTACTGGGGCGAAAGAGGCGTTATAAGTTGTGTGGGTAACAATGGAGGCTACCAGCAGTATTTTACCGGAACTAATTTCGCGTATCTTATTGGATATGATTTCCCGAATGGAAATTCATATTTCTCATCGAACTATACCGTTGATGACCAGCCTAATATTTGGCATCACAATACAGTTACATATAAAAAAGCCGGCGAAAATTTATCTGTTTCGAAATTTTATATAAATGGAGAATTAAAGAAAACCGACAATCCGAATGTTGCTATTGCCTATCCGGGAGAAGACTATTTCAATTTGGGAAAAAATGTAGATGTGAATTTTAACGGAGAACTGGATGAAATGAGGTTTTATTCCAAAGCCTTAACAGATCAGGAAATTAAAGACTTATTTTTAACAGAAACGAAACCTGTTCTGCAATTTCCTGAAGATCAATCTTCTATAAACACCTTAACACCCATAATGCTTTGGATTAGTCCATTGACGGATGCAGAATTCAACTTTCAACTTTCAACAGATTCCCTGTTTGGCTCTATTCTTCATGAGGTGGTAACTACTGATTTTTCAACACAATTGCCAGATGCATTGCTCCTTGAAGGACAAAATTATTACTGGCGTGTGCGTAGTACGCTGAATGGAGAAACAGGACCGTGGTCGGAGGTTTGGGAATTTATTTTTATTAATACAGAATTGAAGAGCCCTTTACAAATTCCTTCTTTTTTCACTATTTCTCCTAATCCTGCGGATGCTTCCGTAAAGATTTCCTATTCAGTACCCATGACAAAATCAGGCATGCTTCCTGTAACCATTGAGCTACTGAATTCAATTGGAGTTATTTCTTTCAAAACAACTGAAAAATCCATGATGCCCGGGAACTATGAATTGAACATTGAAACCAATGAGCTGCAAAGCGGAATCTATTACTGCAGGCTGAAAGCAGGTGATTATTC
>CAZBZA010000810.1:0-1732 GCA_964495865.1 uncultured Lentimicrobiaceae bacterium | reverse complement strand
ATAATTAAAAATGTTCTTTTCTTCACATTTCAAAATTAGGAAGTTATACGAAACAGCTACCCGGACTTAACATATTATTAACAGCGGAAGATTAAAAATGATTGTCCGGCCGGAAATCAGCCAGATAATTTCAGTTTAAAACATAGTTTTCCTTAGCGCTATTTTTCCAGGTATAGCGCCATTGTTTTAAATAGTTCTTCGGGCGCAATGGGTTTTGTTATAAAGCTGTCGCAGCCGGCCCCAAAGCTTTTCAGCCTGTCCGATTCCATTCCGAAAGCCGTTTGTACGATAACCGGGATGTCGCTGCGGACTGATTTGCTGTATTGAGTGAGTTGCCATCCATCCTCGCAGGGTAATTGGATATCCATCATTATCAGGTGTATATCATTTCTTTCAGCAAGGAGTTGTCGGAAGGAGGTTCCGTTTTCGGCAACAAAAATAGTAATACCGGTTTTACGGAGTATGGTTTGCAGATAAGTGACGCTTTGAAAATCATCCTCCACAATGATAATGTTTTTATCTTTCCAATTGTATCCCGAAACCAGTTTGTGAGCAATGTTTTCACTTCCGTCGTCAAGAATCTGAACAAATGGAATCCTGAAAAAGAAAGTGCTCCCGTTTCCGGGCTCCGATTCAACCCATATGTGGCCGCCCATCAGCTCAACATTCCCTTTGCAAATGGCAAGTCCAAGGCCCGTTCCTTTATATTTGTTGCGATCAGGTATTTCGGCCTGTCTGAAACGCTCAAAAATAACTTCGTTATATTGTGGTTCAATTCCGATTCCGGTATCGGAAACGAAACAGGTTATGGTTCCGTTTTCGGGCATCCGGAATCCGAAGCGGACAGTTCCCTGTCCCGTAAATTTTATTGCGTTGTCGAGCAGGTTAACAAAAATCTGTTTAAGTTTTAATTCATCTGTTCTGAAAATTAGTTGCCCTATGCTCAATGCTTTATCGCATATTAACCGGATTCTCGATTCAGGTTTTAACTGGAGTTTTGATAAAAATGTAACGTGCAACTGATCAAGCAGTTTATTCAGATCGCAATCATTTTCGCGAACCGATGCATTTCCTGATTCGATACGCGAAATATCAAGAACATCATTTATAATTTGGAGCAGATCAGCCGACCGTTCAATGATTATGCCTGTAAATTCGCGTCTGTTTTCCGGTTCAAGGTCCGGGTCGTTGAGTAAATCGGCAAAACCCATAATCGAGTTCATAGGTGTGCGGATTTCGTGGCTCATATTTGCAAGAAAAGCGGATTTCAGCTGGTCGCTTTTTTCTGCTTTTTCCTTAGCAGCCAGAAGCTCATTAGTATAGGTTTCAAGCTGCAGTTCTGCTTTTTTGATTTCAGTGATATCGCGCACAATTGCCAGCACTGTATTCTCATTAAGCGGGGCTGTGCGGGTTTCGTAATGCATTTGATTGTTGTTTTCAGAAATTGTGTATTCAAATAATTGAATACTATTGGTTTCAATGCATTTGCGGTATATTTCCAGATGTTTCTTAACCTCATCCGGTTCGAAAAGGTGCCTGAGGTTAAGCTCTTTAATGTGTTGAGGGTCAAGAGCAAGTCTGCTGGGATCAGTAGCAAAGAAATCAATAAAATCGCCGTTTGTATTCACAATAAACAACAAATCGGGAAGTACACTCACCACAGCATCAAGTCTGGCCGTCTGAGTTTTAAGCGCTTCAAGAGTCTGATCATGTTGAATTTGCAACTGGTGTT
>CAZBZA010000809.1:0-1734 GCA_964495865.1 uncultured Lentimicrobiaceae bacterium | reverse complement strand
TACATAAAAGTATGGTCAGCCTGACCGATAGGACGGAAAAACATTTCGGGCATTGCCGAGCCGATTGCAGAAATCAGAAACAAAACAGCAGCCAGCAGAAGTCCTTTTTTACGGCCAAGCTTAACGCTGACAAGTCCCCCGGCAAGTCCTCCGATAATGCAACCTATCAATGCCGACGAAACCAGGAACCCGTGCCATGAATTAGCAACGGTTTCGGGCCAGTTATTGGGGTCGATGAATACGACTTTAAGTGAACTTACCGTTCCTGAAATTACCGCAGTATCGTATCCGAACAGCAGTCCGCCCAGTGTAGCAATAAAAGTAAGGACAGCAACATAGCCTAAATTCCCACCGCTTTGATTAAGCGTTTGAATCTTGTTTCCCATATCAGATATACATATTAATAAGCTGTTCGTACTTTTCCTGTTTGCCGCTGCTGGTTGCCGGTTCACCTTCCGAAAGCGCAATGGTACGCAGATCGTCGAGTTTCAGTTTTCCATCTTCAAACTCTTTGCCTTTACCTGCATCAAAGGAAGCATACCGGTTTTTTCTTAGTTTCAGGAAATCCGATTCCTTTAAAATCTGGTCGGCAATAATAAGCGCTCTTGCAAATGTATCCATTGCAGCAATATGAGAGATAAAAATATCCTCCAGATCGGTGGAATTACGACGTGTTTTTGCATCGAAATTAATTCCTCCTGTAGTGAAACCGCCAGATTGCAATATCACAAGCATTGCTTCAACAGTTTCGTAAATATTAATAGGAAACTGATCGGTATCCCAGCCATTCTGACTATCACCACGGTTGGCGTCAATACTCCCAAGCAATCCTGCATCGGCAGCCATTTGAAGTTCATGCTCAAATGTATGTCCGGCAAGGGTTGCATGATTAACTTCAATATTCAGTTTAAAATCCTTATCCAGACCGAAATGCCTCAAGAAGCCAATAACCGTTTCAGTATCAAAATCATACTGATGTTTGGTTGGTTCCATTGGTTTTGGTTCGATAAGGAAAGTGCCTTTAAAACCTTTGCCGCGGGCATAATCGCGGGCCATGGTGAGGAAACGTGCAAGATGTTCCTTTTCGCGTTTGGTATTGGTATTGAGCAATGACATATAGCCTTCGCGTCCGCCCCAGAAAACATAATTTTCGCCACCCAAAGCTATGGTTGCATCAATGGCGTTTTTAACCTGTGTTCCGGCATGAGCAACTGCCAGAAAATCAGGATTGGTAGAGGCACCGTTCATATAACGTGGATTTGAAAACACATTGGCGGTTCCCCACAAAAGCTTAATACCTGATGCTGCTTGTTTTTCGGTTGCATATTTAACCATTTCAGCAAGGTTTTCTTCAATTTCCTTCACGCTGCCGTCGCCAGCAATATCAGTATCGTGAAAACACCAGAAAGAGATACCTACTTTACTCATAAATTCGAAAGCGGCATCCATCCGATCGCGGTTACGTTGCATGGGATCATCGGATGTTTCCCAGGGAAAATCCTTGGTGCCGGGCCCGAACGGATCGCCACCCGTGCCGCAGAGTGTATGCCAGTATGCCATTGCAAAACGAAAATATTCCTTCATCGTTTTGCCTCCGACCATTCTGTTTTCATCGTAATACCTGAAGGCTAATGGATTATGTGATTCAGTACCTTCAAATTTAATTTCGCCTATTCCAGGGAAAAATTCTTTACTTCCGATTATGGGTTTCATGTTATGTATGTTTGGTGGTTA
>CAZBZA010000808.1:0-1736 GCA_964495865.1 uncultured Lentimicrobiaceae bacterium | reverse complement strand
GGAACAGCCACCTTTCGGGAACAATTAATAAGAATAACCTGGCTATCTGGGCCGGGCTGGGTCATCTGCAATCGGACGGATACCGCGAGAATAATCACTATAAGCGAACTTCCTTTCTTACAAGCGGTCAATGGAAAAATAAAGCATGGGAAGTTAATCCGCTGCTGATGGTTATAACTGCCGATGCCGGAATCCCGAGTTCGTTGGGTAAAACTCTGTTTGAAACTAATCCGCAAGCCGCTGCTCCCGCCTGGCTGGAAGTGGGTGGTTACAAAAAATACAGCAAAGTTCTCACCGGAATAAATGTTGTTACCAAATTTCAAAATAAGGCTGTTAACCGGTTTACCGTTTTTGGGAAATGGTACGATGGATTTGAAAAGCGTCCGTTTAACAATCTGACTGACAATGTTCTGTCGGCAGGAATCCGTGAAAAAGCGACGCTGTATTTCGATCGTATGGATGTAGTTATTGGCACTGAGATTATTACTGAGCAATACAACTGGATACTCGAAAAAGATGATAGTAAGGTTAACGAAAATCGCGAAAACCGCAACCTGATCAATGTTTTTGCAATAAGCAATTATCGCCCGGCAAAACAACTCAATATTTCAATTGCAGCAGCCTTAAATCACATTAATTACTGTCTGACTGATAAATACGATGCAAACGGCGATCAATCGGGCGAACGCAAATTTCCCCTGATTTTTTCCCCACGGATTGGAATCAATTATGCTCCCGATGATCAACTGGCGTTTTTTGCGTCGGCCGGACATGGTTTTTCGCAACCCTCGCCTGAGGAAACTTTACTGCCTGCCGGCGATGTAAATCCGGATATAAAACCTGAACAGGGATTTCAATATGAATTGGGTACGCGCCTCAGTTTTTGGAAAAACAGGTTTGAGCTGGAAGGTGCTTTGTATTGGATTGAACTCGATAATTTATTGTTGACTAAGCGGTTGACTGAAGATATTTTCATTGGTGCCAATGCAGGCGAAACGCGGCATATGGGAATTGAAATTCTACAGAAAAGTATTTTGATTAACAAACAGCATTTCCCCGGGAAGCTGACATCTGTATTAAGTGGAACTTTTTCGAAAAACCGTTTTATCAATTTTACTGATGATGGTAATGCATACAATGGCAATGATTTACCTGGGATACCGGAGCAAAATATACAACTGCAATTTACCTGGAATCCAATGCCGGTGCTCGAAGTATTTACAAATTTCCGGTATTTTGGCGATCAATACCTTAACGATGCAAATTCATTGCAATACCCGGGATATTTTATTGCGGATGTAAAAGTTTCTGCTCTCTTTCCGGTCTTAAAACGGGGAAATCTGCGTTTTTATTCCGGGGTTAACAACCTGAGCGACACCCGGTACGCATCCATGCTGGTCGTAAATGCGGTATCATTTGGAAACAGCGAACCACGGTACTATTATCCAGGCTTGCCGCGGAATTTCTATTTCGGATTGCACTATCAGTTCCAATGAAAACCTTCAGATCAGTTGGATGTAAAACAAGAAAATTAGAAGTGTCGTAAACTGATCATTTGATCTGATGGACTAAAGCGACTATAGCCAATGATAAACAAACAATATTTTCAAATTCCCTATCTTTGACTTTTTCCCTGAAAAAATCACTTTAACCTTACTATTCATGAAAAGGCACGACTTCACTTTAACACGGAGAATCTTTGTGTGTTCGTGACTTTGTGATACATATACTTTATG
>CAZBZA010000807.1:0-1747 GCA_964495865.1 uncultured Lentimicrobiaceae bacterium | reverse complement strand
ACTTCGGAGGAGGTTCCGTATGGCTATATTCTCCGAAATGGTAATATGACCATAACCGCTCATGCCGATCCTTTTTATCTTACCTACATCTATAAAGGCGATACTTTGCTGAGCGAAGAAAGTGGTTTTTTCAATAATCCCGGCAATACAGGTGTGCGTTTCTCGCTGAAACCAGGCGAAAAAGTATATGGAACAGGCGAACGGGCGATACCTATGGATCGTCGCGGCAAAAAACTTCAACTCTACAACAGACCGTTTTATGGGTATGAATATGGAGCTACCATGCTAAATTATTCAGTACCTATGACTATTTCGTCAAGGAAATACGCCATACTTTTCGATAATCCTCAGAAAGGATTTATAGATATTGGTTTCACCGAACCCACGGTTACCGAGTGGAATGCCATTGGAGGAACAGTCCGTTATTACCTTGTTGCAGGGAGTTCATTTCCCGAAATTTCCGAATCATACACACAACTTACCGGCCGCCAGCCTTTACCTCCGCGTTGGGCACTCGGAAACCTGCAAAGCCGGATGGCATATCGCAATCAGAAAGAAACCGACAGTATCGTTACGCTGATGTTGAAAAAGGATTTCCCGATGGATGCCATAATCCTCGATTTTTATTGGTTTGGCGATAGCATACAGGGGCATCTTGGTAAACTCGACTGGTACAAAAAAGCATGGCCCGATCCGGCCGGAATGATCGAAAAATTCAGGAAACAAGGCATTAAAACCATCCTGATCACTGAGCCTTATGTTATTGATACTGTTGCCAATCATGCCGAAGCAGCTGCAAAAGGAGTTTTTGTAACCGATAGCACAGGGAAAACCTATATCGACAAACAATTCTATTTTGGTGCCGGAAGCCTGATTGATATTTTTAAACCCGAAGCCCGTGATTGGTTCTGGGAGAAATACAAAAAGCAGATTGACATGGGCATAGCTGCCTGGTGGGGCGATCTGGGCGAACCCGAAAGCCATCCTTCAGATATTTATCATGTAAATGGCAAAGCCGACCAGGTGCATAATATTTATGGCCATTACTGGGATAAAATGCTGTTTGAGAAATACGCCGAAAATTACCCGAACACACGGTTATTTCACCTTCAGCGTTCAGGGTTTGCAGGTTCGCAGCGGTATGCCGCCTATCCCTGGACAGGCGATGTTTCGCGCAGCTGGGGCGGTTTACAGGCCCAGCTTCCGTTATTGTTAACCATGGGAATGAACGGTTTGGGATATATTCATTCCGATGCCGGAGGCTTTGCGCAAGGGCTAAAGGATGACGAACTTTATACCCGCTGGCTGCAGTTTGCTGTTTTTACACCCATCCTCAGGCCGCATGGATCAGGGCATCCCAGCGAGCCGGTTTACTGGAGCAACCAAACCCAGGAAATTGTTCGTAACTACATGAAACTGCGTTACGCAATGCTCCCTTACAATTATACACTCGCCTATCAGAATGCCACCACCGGGTCGCCCTTGATGCGTCCGCTTTTTTACCAGTTTCCTGATGATACAGCAGCATCTAAAGCAGAAAACCAATACATGTGGGGCGAAAACCTACTTGTTGCTCCGGTAATCGAAAAGGGAAAGCAAACACAAAGCATTTACTTCCCCGAAGGTCAATGGTTCGATTTCCATACTGATGTTGAATACATAGGAAAATCATGGATTGACTTCCCACTGAACATCGAAAATATTCCCATATTTGCTAAGGAGGGAAGTTTTATCCCAATGACAAAAT